>JABXHQ010000178.1 GCA_013373545.1 Gammaproteobacteria bacterium | reverse complement strand
CACGACTTCGAACAGCAGTGCTCGTTACACTACCGAAGACAAAAAAGTGACTTAACACTAAAACGGAGCTTTAAATATAATAAAGACACTGTCTCTTTTTGTTGTTTTGGTATCACTGCAAATAGCATCTAATGCGTATCGTAATCCACCAAAAAACCGTCGAAAATTGTTTTTCGGTAAATGATTGTGTCCTTGTTGCTTGGGTAACAACGAAAAAAATCATCTATTAGCGATAAAAAAATTTAAGGAAAACGATGAAACTCCAAGACACATTAGCGAAGGGATGTGTGGTTCGGGCGATGCTGAGTTAGCAGATAAAGTAATCTTTTTATTTCGCAATCAGGTAACGGAAAATTTTATTGTCATGCCATTTCTGAGCAAAGAATCCTGAGCTATTTGCCAAAGCGCTTGATAAACTCATTCTACTCAGTAAAACCCAATGACTATTCAGTAGCGAGCAATTACCGCTGTTTCTTGAGTTTTCAAGAGTGGCTTTCTCTTGAGGTTTTATCTACAACACTGGCCGTCGCGTTATAAACCGCAGATTGTTAGTCTTGAAATTTAAGTAATTTTTAGCTCACCAGCTGCGACCAAGGCATTTTTAAATACTCGTTCCTGAGTCATATTCATACAGATTAACATTCTTGTTGTTTATTTTTTCTCCAAGTCCCACTATCATAAACATCTGAAAAGATTTGGCTGCTGTTATGTCTCTCGAATTTGCTTATTCCCTGTTATTGATGACCACCCTCCTTGCCATGGTGAGCCAAGCTCTATTTCGGCCGCTTAGGCTCGAACATATCTTTATGGCTTTGCTATGCGGCTCACTAGCCATGGTTGCATTGCAAACGCTCACCACAAAATCAGACGGTATTTATCCGTACTTATTCGCCCTTGGCACCTGTGCCACCTGTAATGTTGTATGGTTATTAGCGCGTGCGCTGTTTCGCGGAAGCGACAGTCTCGAGCTACGGCATTATTGTATTGCCGCCCTGATTGCTTTGTTAGTCCTTACAAACCGTAGTGTGGACTTACTCATTTCGATGCAATGGCTTGAATCCGCTGGCGTTGAATGGCTTTCGCGAACTATCAGTAAAGTGACCCAGTTTTTATCTTCCACCGTTCTCGCCCTAGCTTTTTGGGAGTCGGTTCGTGATTTTTCAAAACAATCCAAAAGCGGTCAGCATCAGCGCGCAATATTTGCATCGGCCTTTTTTATCGGCGTGTTTAGTTGCACGGTTGTTGCGCAAGGCCTATTAACCGAGACACAGAGCGCCAGTGTTAAACCTTGGCTAGTCGCTGGGTCAGCCATTGGAATAGTTTTGGCCAGTTGGATCGTTTTGCTGTGGCAGCAGCGCGAGCGCGATAGCGTTAGCCATGCACTTAATAACCCGCTCTCGAGCGAGTCTCAAGAAGATAAAGCTTTAATTGAACAACTTGAGCAATTAATGTCAATTGACCAACAATACCTCAAGCATGACCTAAAAATGCTGGATGTTGCCAAAGAACTCAACACGCCTGAATACAAAATCAGCCGGGTCATCCGCACTCTCACCAGTGCCGCCAATTTTAATCAATACGTTAACCGCTATCGTATTAACCACGCCAAAAACTTGTTAGTTACTAACGACGCTCAGCGCTGGACGGTATTAGTCATCGGCTTAGAATCTGGCTTTGCTTCACAAGCTTCCTTTAACCGCGCTTTTAAAACTGAGGTAGGCTGTACGCCCAACCAGTACCGCACTCAACACTTAAATCACGGCGCTTTATCTTCTGAACCGTTAACCTCTTAACCGAGCGCCATTGTTTACAGCGCGGCCATAATTCTGGGGCCCCACATCATCATAGTGGCAGCCACCACGCCAATAAGCGTTATCAGTGCCGCAAAACTAACGCCAACAGCCGCACCAATTGTCGCCTTAGCACTCCTCTGCCGCTCCGCCCAAAATACTATCTCAGCGATTGCCATGGGGAGTAAGTAAGAGGCAAAGGACAACGCAATGTCAGCCGGACCGTCAATGGTGCGGCTATTACCAAGGGGGCCTTGGTTAACCAAAAACCACCCCATTAAATACAAGCGAAAGCTCCACACACCATTGATCAGAATAAAAGCATGCACCGCCCAGCGGCGATGCTGCCGGAACTTTCTTTGCAGTGCATAGCGCCACGCGAATACCGCAGCGGCCAATATTAATATGCCGTTTAGGGTAACGCCCAAAGAGCCCAAATTGCTTAATCGACTTCCCGTTATCCAAGTCATGTATAAGCCGGTTACCGCACCGATTAAACCAAGGGCTAAAAACATCCGTCCGTTGATACGATGAAAAGTCGGATAATTTTTTCGTATGTAAGGGAATAGTTGCAGGATGGCCGAAAGACTAATAATCATTACGGGGATCACATGAAACAACAAAATAGTATTGTTGTAAGTATCCCCATTGACATAACCGCGGATCATATGGCGAAACTGCGACTCATCGATACTGCCAGTAACCACAGGCAAGGTAAATTGTGCCAATATATATAGTGCAAAGATCCATTGCCCAACCAAAGCTACCGCTATCCACGCCCTGATGGACCAGTCTAAATAATTTCGACTGAACCTGTGATAACCGTTTGTCTCACTTGTTTTTGCTTGAAGCCTTGCTGGTGACCTACCTTCCATCATATCGCTCTCATTAACCCAATAAGAACCGGTAAAGTGCCAGTTATAAAGGCCTCTAGCTAATCAAATTCAGAATTTGATCTAAAGTTTTTGGGGAAAGTGTTTCGCGCCACTGTCTTATTCTCAATTCAAGCTTGAGCCGAGAGATGCTCCTATTCGAAGCTCCCAATGCCGCAAGCAAAAGCCAAGTCGCCATTTATACTTTCCATAGTGGAAAATTAATACTTTCCAAGTTGGAAAGTATGCGCTATATTAGTTTCCATACTGGAAAGTTAAAAAGGAAGATTATGATGCACAAACAAACCAATGACATATCCATTAATGAAGCAAAAGAGGCTCTGGATTCGATAGCCGCCGCCAATCGCGTTGCTTTCGAATCAGTCTCGCCGCCATTTTGGTTACGTATAATGCTCGCCCTTTTAATCGGCGCCTTAACCATTTTTAGTGCTTGGAGTTCGGGCAGTGGCCTATGGACACTGGTCATGCTGGTCACTTTGGTTTTGATTATGCTCACTTTTGTCAGTTTCTATTGGGTGCTGTGCAGCAAGGGCATCAAGCTGCTCATAAACCCCAACAATACTACCGACAAAGTGATTAGCTTGGTCGGAAGCTTTGTCTCAGCTTGCTTGTTAATGATTTCAATTGAGCTCTATCGGAATGGGTATACTTGGGT
>JABXHQ010000052.1 GCA_013373545.1 Gammaproteobacteria bacterium | reverse complement strand
CTATCGAAACGAAAGCGAGTAATCGCTTGAGTCGTATTGCTGGTGCCTTTCATATCAACGTGACGGTACACGCGGGTTTGTAAAAAACCAATGCGTAAATCATCAAACTGAGCCGGTAAATTTGGCTCGCTGATTTGGTTGGCGCGTGGAATATATTGATAGGATACCAAGGTCGCTGGTCCGCCATAGTAAAAGCTACCCACTTGTACAAAGTCACCATAGTTAGCGTCAGTACTTACGCTAAAGTTTAATTCATCGGTATGGGCTAATTCGACAAAACTGGCGCTGGGTAATTCACTGGCGCTTGGATAGTTTCCGGCAGTTCCGCGATCAAACCCGGCAATAGCAGCGCCGTCGGCAACGCCGTCGGTGAACACCGGATCGGCGGCGCCAAGAGTTAGCTGAACAGAATAATCGGCCATATAACGATTTTCATCGGCACTTAGGTTATCCCAAATTGGGTATTGCATGTCGTCGACGCCAAAATTAAACCATAATCCAGTTGCACCGTTGGCGTGCACGGCATTAGCTTTGAATACATCGCCGGCGAAGGCTGGGAAGCTTGCTTGACTGGCAACCGAGTCAACCACCACTTCGATTGAGGTATCATTCGCGCCGAGAGTGTTGGCCGCAGTGGTACCGTAAATATAGTCACCTTGTGATGTTTTATAGGCGAGCGTTATTGGGTTATCGTAGCCGCCGCAAATATTAACATTGATGGTATCGGCGGGTGTTGAATAGCCGTAGGAATCAATGTCTTTTGACCATAATAATGAAACGTCTACGATATCGCTGGCCATGTGTCCGGTGGCAAGTACAGGCTCAACAGCAATCGAGCGGCAAGTACAATTGGAGTCGGCTAACGTCATCGTGAAGGCTCGAAAACTGTAATCGCCGGTGGTTAAGTCGGCAAAAGTATGAGTGTTAATACGGTTGGCTGATTCGATCAAACTGGGGATCGTAATCGAAGCGCTGTCACGGGCAATACTGACCACGCCATTTAAATTGGTATAAACCTCGGTAAAACTGCCGTCAATCCCGTCGTCGTAGACATAGACTGGGTTTTCAATCAGTGGGATTTTCTCGCCACAAGCCGACTCTTTGTACACATAAAGGTTGATGGCATTGTCGGGACCGATACCGCCGCCATTATTGTTGTTGCTATCGGAAGAGCAGCCACTTAGCGCGGCGGCAATAGTTAATGCCAAAATGATTTTTTTGTTCATAGAAATATCCAGTTAATTAAAAGTCCTGCAATAAAAAAGGGCAGCAAAGTGCCAGTTAAAAAATCGTTCTAAGTGATTGAGAACGACGTTCATCCATGATGATTAACAAAAGTTAATTTTCTTTCCTTGATACGGTTTTCCAAGTTGTCGCGCAATCAATAGTTGGGCGAGGTTACGACCGTCAACCCATACATCGGCGACAATACGAAAATATTTTCCACGCTGAAGATTCCGTAATTCAATTTGTTTGGCCTCGCGCAGCGTTTGTACGGTAAATTGTTTAGCTTTTCGGGCAAGTTTTTTTTCTTGCGGGCAGGCGCCTCTTAGCTCTGGGGTATCGACGCCGCGCACTCGAATCGGCACGCGTTCTCCAATAATCTTGGGCCAGCTTTTAATATTAACGCGGAAAGTATCTCCATCATAAATGGACGTTACCTCGTCAACCATTACCGTATCGACCAGTGGCGCATCAGCCTTGGCTAAGATACACAAGGCGGCTATTAAGAGCAAAAGAAAATGGCGTTTCACCAATAGACAACCTGCAATAATTGTTGACGACTGAGCACAGCGGCAAGAATATATCGTAAGTCGTGATAACTCAACTGGTAATATTTTACCCGTTGCGTTTTGAACCTTTCGAATAAATGAATAAAGGCGCCTCAGCGCCTCTTGGTTAAGGGGGGCTTGAGGTTATACGACTTCTACCGCAGCGTCGTCGCGCCAAAAGTAGACCGCTAGTGCAATTAAAGCGATAGGGAATACAATTAAGTTGACCATGGCTAAGATCACCGATACTTGCAAAATGGCTGACAATAGTAGTAGGCCGCAAAATACTTTCAATGAAACTGGCGTTTGCTGCGATTTAACTAGTAGTACAATTGCCAGTCCCACGGCGCTGATGCAATAGCCAATAATCAGCAAGAAGGCGATCGCTAAACTAAAGTCGGTGAGAATTTCAATTTCGGTAGCCTTGAGCGGCGGCATTAATGTCGCGTAAACGTCGACCAGTACTAAACCGTGAAACGCCAGCACGCAAAGTAGCATTATGGTCACCAATACTTTGGCCGCAGATTGTTGTAGTTGGTCGGCAAAGATTTGACGCAAACGCCAGTACAAATAAATTTCCAGGGCGCCAATGGCGATAAATAAAACATCACTTAAGTTGAGCTGTAGTAGGTCTTGCTGCAGCGCTAAATACCAGTCGTCGGTTGGTGAAAACATCCAACTGCCCCAGTACAAGGGGAATAATAGTGCTAACACTATGGCCGCAACGGCGGCGGCGGGGTGACGTAAATTCGCGTTTGGTTGTTGCTGACTGGTCATAGTGACTGACTCCTTTAGTCGTGGTCCTTATCGTTAGTTTCGGGAGCGGCTTGATAGCGTAATAAGTCGCCGGGTTGGCAATCGAGTGCAGCACAAATCGCCGCTAAAGTGCTAAAGCGGATGGCTTTTACCTTTCCCGTTTTAAGCAAGCTCAAGTTGGTTATCGACACCCCGATTTGTTGTGACAGCTCGGTGAGTGACATTTTCCGTTTAGCTAGCTCGATATCTAAATCAATATGTATATTCATGGGATTTACTTTAGAACGATATTTTATGTAATGCAACAATAATTTTACGAAAAACATAAAAATATATTTGTTTATCATAAATTTTCGAGGAGGGATGGGAGTGGCAGCGCTGTCATGGCGAATGCACTACCGGCATAAAAAAGCCCGCCGAAGCGGGCTTTAGTTGACTCAACTGAGATTTAGTTTAAATCAAAGCGGTCAGCGGTCATAACTTTGGTCCAAGCTCGGACAAAGTCCGCGACAAATTTATCTTGACCATCTTTAGCGCCGTATACCTCGGCAATGGCGCGCAGTTCAGTGTTTGAACCGAAGATAAGATCCACTGGAGTGGCGGTCCACTTTGCTTTACCAGTGCTGCGTTCAACGGCTTGATAAACGCCCTCGGATTTTTTCTCCCAGCGATATTTCATATCTAATAGATTGACGAAGAAATCATTCGTGAGCTCGCCTTTGCGATCGGTGAGAACACCGTGCGCTGTGTTACCGGCGTTAACATCGAGACCCCGCATTCCGCCCAGCAGAACTGTCATTTCTGGAACGGTTAGACCGAGTAAGGCGGCTCGTTCAACCAGCATTTCGGTTGGTGACATTGGCGCTTGCTCCGAGTAGTAATTACGAAATGCATCCGCCTTCGGTTCTAGAGCTTGAAATGATTCGACTTCTGTTTGCGCTTGGGTGGCATCAGCGCGACCTGGTGCGAAGGGTACAACAATATCCAAACCCGCTTTACGAGCTGCGTTTTCGATGCCGGCAGCGCCGCCTAAAACGATGACGTCAGCTAAGGAGACTTGCTTGCCGCCTTTGAGCGTTCGGTTAAAGTCTTGTTGGACTTTTTCGAGCACTTTAAGCGTTTTAGCCAGTGCTTGTGGTTCGTTAACTGCCCAATCCTTTTGTGGGGCCAAGCGAATGCGGGCACCGTTGGCGCCACCTCGCATGTCACTGGCACGATAGGAAGCAGCGGCAGCCCATGCGGTTTTAATTAAGGTTTGATCACTTAAGCCTGAATTCAGCAAAATGCCTTTGAGCTTGGAAATATCTTTGCTACCAATTAGCTTATGTTTAACCTCAGGGATCGGATCTTGCCATAACAATACCTGGCTGGGTACTTCAGCTCCCAAGTAGCGAGCGCGTGGGCCCATATCGCGATGCGTGAGTTTGAACCAAGCTTTCGCAAATGCCAGTTGATACTCTTTTGGATCGGCACGAAAACGCTCAACAATTTTGCGAAACGCAGGATCTTTTTTCAGTGCAATATCGGTGGTAAACATAATGGGGGCATGACGTTTACCCTCAATGTGGGCATCAGGAACCAAGTTGGCGGCTTTACCGTCTTTCGGGATCCATTGGATAGCGCCCGCTGGACTGCGCGTCATTTCCCATTCAAACATCATTAAGTTATCTAGATAATTTGTTGTCCACTGGGTCGGCGTGACGGTCCATGCGCCTTCCAAGCCACTGGTAATGGTGTCTTCAGAATGACCTTTGCCACATTTATTTTTCCAACCAAACCCTTGCTCCTCAATCGCGGCTGCAGCTGGCTCTTTGCCAACGCAGTCGTCGGGTTTTTTCGCTCCATGGGCTTTACCAAAGGTGTGACCGCCAGCAATTAACGCCACAATTTCTTCATCATTCATGGCCATACGACCGAATGACATGCGTATGTCTTGTGCGGCCAGCAATGGATCCGGTTTACCACCGGGTCCTTCCGGGTTTACGTAAATTAATCCCATTTGCACCGCCGCCAGGTTTCCTTTTAGTTTGCCGTCTTTTCCTCGACGCTTGTCCTCTAACATTTTTTCTTCTGGGCCCCAGTAGACTAAGTCGGGTTCCCAATCATCTTCACGACCGCCAGCAAACCCAAGGGTTTCAAAGCCCATTGATTCCAGCGCAACATTACCGGTTAGCACCATTAAATCGGCCCACGACAATTTACGCCCGTATTTTTGCTTAACCGGCCAAAGCAGACGTCGGGCCTTGTCGAGGTTGGCATTATCCGGCCAACTATTTTGCGGGTTAAAGCGTAATTGTCCGCCGGCTGCACCACCACGACCATCACCTACACGATAGGTCCCAGCGCTGTGCCAAGCCATCCTAATAAAGAATGGCCCATAATGACCGTAATCCGCTGGCCACCAATCTTGCGAGTCGGTGAGCACTTGTTTAATGTCGGCTTTCACCGCGGCTAAGTCGAGTGTTTTGAATTCGGCGGCATAATCGAATGATTCACCGTAAGGGTTAGATTCTTTGGCATGTTGGCGCAGCGGTTTCAAATCGAGTTGTTCTGGCCACCAAAAACTGTTGGGTTTAGCGTTTTGTGCCGTGGCATTGGACGCAGGTAAAACTGAAGTAATAGCAACGGCGATGGCCGTGACTAAAGGTATCGATTGCTTAAGCATTAGATTTCCCCTGTGATATGAGATAGTTGTAGGTACTGCTCTCACCCTCCAGCTAAAAACTATACACGCTTTTTTTTAAAAGGTGATGGGATTGACCATTTAAAAAATAGATTACAGTGATAGTAGGATTGGTAAAATGAGTCAGCGTTTGGCTTTTTTTTATCGACACTGTTAATTGAGATTTTAGCGGCGGGCTTAGTAACCCTTTTAGTTTAAACAGGAGTTTTTTTATGCGCGAAAGAGTGACGGTTGTGATGGTGCTGCGCGCCATTTTATTGAGTAGTGTGTTACTACTGATCCCATTGCTAGCCGAGCAATTTAGTAGCGCCGTTAATTGGCAGCTAAATGACTATTTATTGGCGTTTTGTATCTTATTTTCCGCTGGTTTGATTGCCCAGTGGTGTTACATTCGCTGGCCGCAAAGGCGGCGTTACAGTGGGGCTTTGATTGCTCTGTTGACACTATTGGTATGGGTGGGGTTAGCCGTGTTTTGATCGCGTTTAAGCATCGCGTTTAAGCATCGCGTTTATGGCTGAAATGGGGTAGGTAAAGTTTTTAAATGCTGTGCCAAAGTTATGTTGAGCGTCCTTGCTTTTGCTGTCCTTAATTATGCGGCACTAGAACTGATAGCGAATACCAATCGCTCCGTCGACATCAAAGTCTTTGTCGTTATTAAAATCATAATGCGGAACCGCTTGAATATAAGCTTCGACATTGCGACCGAGCCCAAAGGTTACCCCTATCGGCAAGCGAATTCCGACGCGATCTTCAAAGGTGTCATTGCTGGCTTCGCGATCTTGATAAAACGCGCCAAAGTCAATGTATAACGCAGCTGATTTCTTACTGTTGTAAAACGTTTCAAGGTTCGCATCAAAAGCCACTGCGTCGCTGTTAAAAAACAAT
>JABXHQ010000181.1 GCA_013373545.1 Gammaproteobacteria bacterium | reverse complement strand
TGACATCTTCTGTGGCTTCTGCTTGGTTAGATTTTGCAAACGGATTCCAACGTTTACTGTTGCTCGCTACTTCAATATCCTCTAGCAAATTTTGGAGCGCCAATAACGTTTCATCGAGAGAGCGGTTATCAGCTTGCTTTTTAATCTTTTTTAGTTGCTGTTTATCTTTACGCTTTAAAGGTAAGTTCTCGAATTGTTCGAGAAGGCCGAGTAATGCTGAGCTAGTGGATTTTGGCTGTGCACTACCGACGGTTTCTTCTTGGACTCGCAAAAACTCGGTTATATCATCAATATACGGCTTGAGTTCTTCAGCACTTGCTTGCAACTTTAACTGTTTACGTAATACATTTAATAATCCGTCAAGTTCTTTATCGACTCCCATACCACTGTAGCTGATCCTAATCAGATAGCGGCGCAGTTGTTCGTCTTCAGAAAGATTATCTTCTTTGCTCATAGTTATCGGCTATTGGTGCTACAGTTGATTCCAGCGGAACGTTGTTCGATTTTACTGGCCAATGGTCGTGGTAAATTAATTTCCATTGCAATTGGCAAGTGGTCCGATATAACGCACGGCAAAACTTCAACATCATTAACCTCTAAACTTTCACTGACAAGAATTTGATCAAATGATCGCTTGGGATTCCAGCTAGGGTATGTCGGTTGATGGTCATTCATTAATTTAGTCGCTAATCCGCATTGGTGCAATTCATCGGTTAGCCAGTTTGGTTCGCAATTCATATCACCCATGATGACAAAATGAGGATAGTCACTTAAGGTTTCGGCAATGTATTTAAGTTGCTTACGCTGGGCTTTTTTACTCAGCGCTAAATGCACGACCATTACAACCAGCGACAATTCGTCGCTCCCGAAGCTTACTTGCAATGCTCCGCGACCGGGTATTAATCCTGGCAGTGCATGATCCACCACAACTTCGGCTGGTATTTTGGATAGTAATCCATTGGCGTGGGCGGCGATGTGCGCAAGATTTCGATTGCGCTGTACATGCCAATGCTCAAAGCCAGCTCGTTGCGCGAGATATTCAACTTGATTCACAAAACTACTGCGAAGACTGCCAGCATCAACTTCCTGCAATGCAACAATGTCATAGTCACTAATCAAAGCCGCGATTTTCTCTAGATTGATATGGCGTCCAGCATGCGGCAGCAAATGGCGCCAGCTGCGACTGACATAGTCGGAATAGCGTCGTGTTTCGATGCCAACTTGAATGTTAAAACTTAACATCTTGAGCGAGCGGCAGGGCTCTTGGGTAGCCGACGCATTCGCGGTCATAGTGGTTAGAGTTGTTCCTGTTGTTGTAGCGCGAGTTCATCAATAGCCAACAAAAGCTGTTGTGCGCTGGTGTCGGCCTGCGGCGTCAAGGCAAAGCGGCCTTGATAAATCAGAGTGGGAACCTTGCTAATTTGCGCAGCTTGCAGCTGATGTTGAATGGCTTTGAGTCGCTTGCCAATTTCACTGCTGTATACCACGGCTTCAATTTGTGCCGGCTCGCGATCGCTTAAATACGGTTTTGCCCATTCGATAAACTGCGCTTCATTAGTAATACTGTCCGGTGCCTGCGCCAAAGTTTCCATTAACGCTAAATGTTGGGCCAATGTCAGGTTAAAGTCATTGGCCAGTAACATCCATTTTGCGTCATTTTGCCACGCGTGGCGAAACACCGCGGGTAGTAGCGTTACCGTTGCTTGGCGTTGTTGCAAAGCGTGCAGCAACGTTGCACAGGCGTGTGAGCGGTACCAGCAGACTAGAGTAATGTCGCTGCCGGTGTCGATGGGGCGCTCGAGGGCGCGCGGCAACTGCTTGGGCTCTGCCGCTACAAACCAAGAGGCAGAGGCCAAGATCACGACTAACCAAAGTCGTAATAATTGAGTACCGTGCATGGAGTTGGCTCCAATAATTGAATGAGATTGATGATTGTAGCGTTGATAACGGCTTAACAGCTAGTTTGGCACAAAAATAATGCGCTGAAATGTGACTCGAATATAATTTTTAGCAATAAAAAAGGCGACCATAGGTCGCCTTTTGGCTGTGTCTTACGACAACTTAGTGTAAGCCAACCATGTAGTAGGCGAGCGCCTCAATTTGCTCGTCGGTCAGCTTTGCCGCGATGTCGCGCATCATGCGGTTGTTGTCATTCGCGCGTTCGCCACTGCGAAACATTTTTAATTGCGCAATCGTATACTGTGGGTTCTGGCCACCCAGTGCAGGGAATCCTGCTGCATCAACACCGTTGGCTTGCGGGCCATGACATGCCGTACAGGCAGGAATGCCTTGGCTAGCGTCGCCAGCACGGTAGAGACTTTCTCCCATGGCAATGTACTTGGCAGGTACCGCTGCATACTGTGGTTCTAAGCTTGCATAGTAAGCCGAGATATTGGCAATGTCTTCGTCTGAGAGTGGTGCAGCTTGTCCAGCCATAATTGCATTGTCACGCTCGCCACTTTTAAATTCTCGCAATTGTTTAGCAAGGTATTGAGCGCCCTGTCCGGCCAGTTTCGGATATTCTGGACCTAATGTGGCATTGCCGTCAGCACCATGACACGCACCACAAGCGGCCGCTGCTTGCTGCCCTTTCTCCACATCACCTGCGTATAGGTGAGTGGTCACCCCCAAAATGGCAAAAATTACCGCAATTTTATTCATCGTTTATCCTTTATTCGTGGAAAACAGTATTAAAGTTATCTCGCAAGTCAGACACCGTGATAAAATGGCGCCGGGCTGAACAAAGTGGCTGAATTATAGGGAAAGTACCGATAAAAAGCCACCACTGCAACTGTTGGCCAGCTAATGACGTACGCAATAGATAAAGTAGGGTAAAAATCGGTGGTCGATTCAACACGCAAAAGTGACAAAAAAGTTAATCCATTTCATCAAGCTAAGTACCTTATGGGGGCTGCTGAACTTGTGCAGTTACCCGCCGATGCTGGTATTGAAGTCGCATTTGCTGGTCGCTCGAATGCCGGCAAATCGAGCGCATTAAACGTGTTATGTGAGCAAAAGTCGCTCGCTCGAACCAGTAAAACCCCGGGGCGTACTCAGCTGATTAATTTATTTACCCTCGACCATGAACGTCGTTTAGTCGATTTGCCTGGGTATGGATTTGCCAAAGTATCGCTCGACATTAAGGAACGTTGGCAAGCGACTTTAAGTCAGTATTTGCAACAGCGTGAATGCTTGCGCGGCTTAGTGATCCTCTCCGATATTCGCCACCCCTTGAAAGATGTTGATTGCCAGATGATCGAATGGGCTGCGGAAGTTGGTTTACCAACTCATGTGCTGTTGAGTAAAGCGGACAAGCTCAAACAAGGAGCTGCTAAGTCAACTTTGCTAAAGGTAAAACAGCAACTAAAAGCGATTGATGGCGCCATAAGTGCACAAATGTTTTCATCCCTGAAGCGCTCTGGCTTCGATACTCTGATGGCAAAACTGATCGATTGGTTCGACTATAATGCGGCGCAAGAACCGGATTCAAGCGCTAGCTGAGTCATTGAGTTGCATTCTATTGCTGGATAAAAAAGTACTTATCTGAGCAAAAAATACGCGAAATGGTTTGATTTTTGCCCCTTCTGTTTGAGAAAATACGCGCCATTTCAAAATGGGCCCCCAGCTCAGGAGAACTTTATGCCTACCCGATTTGATTTAGCCAATGCTATCCGAGCGTTAAGCATGGATGCAGTGCAGAAAGCTAATTCTGGACATCCCGGCGCGCCACTTGGCATGGCCGACATCGCCGAAGTTTTATGGAACGACTTTCTTTCCCATAGCCCGAAGAACCCACAGTGGGTGAATCGCGACCGCTTTATTTTGTCCAATGGTCATGGCTCAATGTTAATTTATTCATTACTCCATTTGTCGGGTTATGCTTTGACGGTGGAAGATTTACAAAACTTCCGTCAGTTGCACTCAAAAACCCCTGGGCATCCTGAGTATGGTTATACTCCAGGCGTAGAGACCACCACAGGGCCGCTCGGACAAGGTATTGCGAACGCTGTTGGCATGGCCATCGCGGAAAAAACGCTAGCCGCGCAGTTCAATCGCCCTGAGTTTAATATGATTGACCATTACACTTACACCTTCTTAGGTGATGGCTGTTTGATGGAAGGTATTTCTCATGAAGTGTGCTCATTGGCAGGAACCCTGGGCCTGGGCAAATTGATTGCTTTTTATGATGACAACGGCATTTCGATTGATGGTGAAGTGGAAGGTTGGTTCACTGATGATACGCCGAAACGCTTTCAGTCATACGGATGGCAGGTCATCCCGGCGGTTGATGGCCACGATCCGGAAGCAATTAAGATGGCGATTGAACAAGCCCGCGCCGAAACTGGCAAGCCAACGTTGATTTGTTGCAAAACTACCATTGGATTTGGGGCACCTAATAAAGCCGGTAAAGAAGAGTGTCACGGCGCACCGCTGGGTGAAGATGAAATTGCCGGCGCGCGTCAGAAACTGGGTTGGCATCATGCGCCGTTCGAAATACCACAAGATATTTATGATGCTTGGGATGCACGCGCCAGTGGTGCTGAACGCGAAGAACAATGGAATCATTTGTTTATTCAATACCGTGATACCCATCCTGAGTTGGCAGCTGAATTAGAGCGCCGCTTGAATGGAGCGTTACCGGCTGACTTTACTGCTCGTGCCGACGCCTACATTCGCGATGTGCAAAAAGAAAGCGCCAAAGTTGCCACCCGTAAAGCGTCGCAAAACTCAATTGAAGCCTACGCCCAGCAATTACCGGAATTACTCGGTGGATCGGCGGATTTGGCCGGTTCTAACTTAACGCTTTGGAGCGGAGCAAAAGGCATTGACGCCAAAGACGCGAGCGGAAACTACCTCTATTACGGTGTACGCGAATTTGGTATGGCCGCCATTATGAATGGTATTGCTCTTCATGGGGGCTTTATTCCTTACGGCGGCACCTTCTTAATCTTTATGGAGTACGCTCGCAATGCTTGCCGCATGGCCGCATTGATGAAGCAGCGCGCGATTTATGTCTTCACTCATGATTCAATCGGTCTCGGCGAAGACGGTCCAACACACCAACCGATTGAGCAGATCACCAGCTTGCGCACAACCCCGAACATGTCGGTTTGGCGTCCGTGCGATGCGACTGAAACGGCGGTTGCTTGGAAGGCGGCGTTGGAACGTGAAGATGGCCCAACGGCATTAGCCTTGTCGCGTCAAGGTTTACCCGGCTTAGCCCGCTCGGAAGAACAATTAAGTCACGTTGAAAAAGGTGGCTATATTATTCGTGATTGCAGTGGCACGCCTGAACTCATTTTATTGGCCACGGGATCCGAAGTGGAGTTGGCGCTGAAAGCGGCAACGGAATTGGACAAACACGGTCACCAAGTACGTGTGGTTTCGATGCCCTCTACCGATACTTTCGATCGTCAAAGCACCCAGTATAAAGAATCGGTGCTCCCGAGCGGAGTAGTGAATCGCATCGCAATTGAAGCCGGCTACCCAGACTTTTGGTACAAGTACGTTGGACTGAATGGCAAAGTATTGGGCATGGCGACATTTGGTGAGTCGGCACCTGCTAGCGCATTGTTTGAAACCTTTGGTTTTACCACTGATAACTTAGTGGCAATGGCCAACGAGTTACTTGCGCCGTAATCGACACAACATTCTAATAATCGCCGGACACTCAGTGTACCGGCGAACAAAAACACAAAAGTTAAGCACTTATTGAGTGCTTAAAATGTACCAGAACCCAGGGGCGATTTGCTACTTGGATAGAGTCATCACAGTGAGGTAAACAATGACAGTAAAAGTTGCCATCAACGGCTATGGTCGCATTGGCCGTATGGTGTTACGTGCGATTTATGAACTTAATCGACAGGATGAGATTAAAGTCGTCGCAATCAACTCTTCGCACCCGATTGAAACCAATGTTCATTTAACCAAGTACGATACCACTCATGGCCGTTTCGAAGCCGACGTAACCGGCGACGAAACTCACATGTACGTTAACGGTGATCCAATCGTTATGTTAGCGGATCGTAATCCTGAGAATTTGGCTTGGCGTGAGCACGATGTTGATGTTGTGCTTGAATGTACCGGTTACTTTACCGATCAAGCCGGTGCTGGCAAACACTTTGTGGGTGGTGCTAAAAAAGTACTTATTTCAGCGCCTGGCAAAGAAGATATCGATGCTACGGTTGTATATGGTGTTAATGATCATATTCTTACGGCCGACCATAAAGTCGTGTCGAATGCGTCTTGTACCACTAACTGTTTAGCGCCAGTGGCCAAAGCATTACATGAAGGTTTAGGTATTGAAAGCGGATTGGTGAACACCATTCACGCCTACACCAACGATCAGCGTTTAATTGACAATCAACATAAAGATCTGCGCCGTGCGCGTGCGGCTGCACAGTCTGTCATTCCAACCAAAACCGGCGCAGCGAAAGCGGTTGGCTTGGTGCTACCTGAACTTAATGGCAAGTTGGATGGCTTTGCTATGCGCGTACCAACGATTAATGTTTCAACCGTTGATCTAACCTTCAAAGCGAGTCGTCCAACCACCGTTGAAGAAGTCAACGCAATCGTTAAGCAAGCGGCTGACGAGCATGTTTTGGCCTATAATGATGAACCTTTGGTGAGCACAGATTTCAATCACCACGCTGCGTCGAGCATTTTTGATGCGACGCAAACTCGAGTAATTGGTGGCGATTTAGTTAAAATCGTTACTTGGTATGACAACGAGTGGGGCTTTAGCTGTCGTATGCTGGATACGGCTATTGCCATGATGAAAGCGCAATAAGTCGTAGTGAACCTTCGCATTGGGTTGCCCGGTTGGCAGCCCAATGCAGTCAGAGCGTTGAGCTGCTGACAATTTCGCTACAATAGTTATCATTTCAAATCTTATTTTTTACGAAAGGGCCTTCTAACATGTCTGTTCTGCGCATGGCTGATCTCGATCTTAAAGCGAAACGAGTGTTGATCCGAGAAGATTTAAACGTACCGATCAAAGATGGAAAAGTTACTTCGGATGTGCGTATCCAAGCGGCTTTGCCCACCATTCGCCTGGCGTTGGAGCAAGGCGCGAAAGTGATGATTATGTCGCATCGCGGACGCCCCAGCGAAGGCCAGTTGACCAGTGAAGACTCAATGGCGCCGATTGCCGAGCACTTACAAGGGCTATTGCAGCATCCAGTGCGATTAGTTTCGGATTATCTCAACGGTGTTGAAGTTGCCGCCGGTGAAGTGGTGTTGTTTGAAAATGTGCGCTGCAATGTGGGTGAAAAGGCGAATGATGATGAGTTAGCCAAACGTTATGCAGCGCTGTGTGATGTGTTCGTAATGGATGCGTTTGGTACCGCCCATCGCGCGCAAGCTTCAACTCATGGTGTAGCTAAATTTGCCCCGACTGCCTGTGCGGGCCCATTGCTTGCGGGTGAACTCGATGCACTTGCCAAAGCTTTAGATAATCCGGCACGGCCAATGGTCGCGATTGTTGGCGGATCAAAAGTTTCGACCAAACTGACAGTGTTAGAATCGCTATCTAAAATTGTCGATCAATTGATCGTCGGCGGCGGAATTGCGAATACCTTTATTGCCGCACAAGGGCATAATGTTGGTAAATCTTTAGTTGAAGCGGACCTAATCCCTGAAGCAAAACGTTTGATGGAACAAGCCAGTCGCAGCGGTGGTTCCATTCCGGTTCCAACTGATGTGGTGGTCGGTAAAGAATTTAGCGAAACGGCTAAAGGTGTTACCAAGCCAGTTGATCAAGTGAGCGATGATGATATGATTTTCGACGTGGGTCCGGAAACTTCCGCGACACTAGCGGAAATTCTTGCCAGTGCCAAAACTATCGTCTGGAATGGCCCGGTAGGAGTATTTGAGTTTGCTGAATTTGCCGCTGGAACAGAAGCGATGAGTTTGGCGATTGCTGCGAGTGATGCATTCTCAATTGCCGGTGGCGGCGACACGCTGGCAGCAGTGGATAAGTTTGGCATCAAAGATAAAGTTTCCTATATTTCAACCGGTGGCGGAGCATTTTTAGAGTTTCTTGAAGGCAAAACTTTACCCGCGGTAGAAGTATTAGAGCAGCGTGCGAAGCAATAGCGCACGAGCAAACAAAAGTATAAAACATTTAATGATCAGGAAGAGAGGATAAAGTTATGGCGTTAATTTCAATGCGACAGTTATTGGATCACGCAGCTGAGAATGGTTATGGAGTACCGGCGTTTAACGTTAACAATTTAGAGCAAATGCGGGCCATTATGGAAGCCGCTGATCGTACCAATTCACCGGTTATCGTTCAGGGGTCAGCGGGTGCGCGTAAATATGCGGGTGCGCCATTTTTGCGTCACTTGATCCTCGCAGCGATTGAAGAGTTCCCACATATTCCGGTCGTTATGCATCAAGATCACGGTACTAGCCCGGCAATCTGTCAACGTTCAATTCAACTCGGATTTTCATCTGTTATGATGGACGGCTCGTTAATGGAAGATGGTAAAACACCGTCTAGCTATGAGTACAATTTAGACGTCACCAAACGTACCGTCGAAATGGCCCATGCATGTGGCGTTTCAGTTGAAGGTGAGCTCGGATGTTTAGGTTCTCTGGAAACCGGTGAAGCCGGTGAAGAAGACGGTGTTGGCGCAGAAGGTAAATTGTCTCACGATCAGTTATTAACCGATCCTGATGAAGCCGCTGATTTCGTTAAACAAACCAAAGTCGATGCGCTGGCAATTGCGATTGGTACTTCGCACGGTGCTTACAAATTTAGTCGTCCTCCCACAGGTGATATTTTAGCGATTGATCGGATCAAAGCGATTCATCAGCGCATCCCTGACACCCACTTAGTGATGCATGGATCGTCATCCGTACCGCAGGACTGGTTAGCCGTTATCAATGAATTTGGTGGCGAAATTCCTGAGACTTATGGTGTTCCAGTTGAAGAAATCGTTGAAGGTATTAAACATGGTGTGCGTAAAGTGAACATCGATACCGATTTACGTTTAGCGTCTACTGGTGCCATTCGTCGTCACCTTGCTCAGAACACCAGCAACTTTGATCCACGTAAGTATTTTGCTGAAGCGACCAAAGCAATGACAGATATTTGTATTGCGCGTTACGAAGCGTTTGGAACCGCGGGTCAGGCTGATAAAATTAAACCATTATCTTTAGAAGCTATGTTCCAACGTTATGAGTCTGGTGATTTAGATCCAAAAATCAACTAATTAATTACTGTCAAAGGTAATGAATGGATCCATTTAAGTCTTCCGACACCTCGGATATTTCGCTCGCTGATCTTTTAATCAGCGAGCAAAATATTTGGGGAACTGCACTCGGTACCTTAATCGGTTTTACTTCGGGCTTTATGCTCTATGCTTTCTTTTTTCCCAATCCACAAAATTTCTTCGAAGTGGTTGCTAGTTACTTTATTCCTGGCTTATCAATGGGATTATTTGCAAATTTTATGGGGCGTGGAATTACCGTTAAGCATCGCCTTGTTGTACTCGGCTGTGGATTAATACTGTTTATTATTGCGGACCTGATATTAGAGGGAACAGTCTCCTTTGGTTTAATGACAGCCAATTTAATGTCTGCAGCGCTGATTTCAAATCGGTTTCTAACTCGAGAGCAATCAAATGCTGTATTTGATTATCAGATAGGAATCGAGCGTAAAAGCCATTGAGTTAAACGCTATAAAAAAGCTATCAAACGCCTAAATTAATCTAATTTATTTACAGCATTCCGCTAATTCATCTGGTAGATTATCCTTATCAGAATAAGATTAATAGCCTTGGATTTAAAGATAAACTGAATGTTTTTTGAACAAGAACGGCGTGATTTCTTTCGCCCATTTATTAGTAAATACCGCGAGCAAATAGCTGCTTGTCTACAAGCGCTATATGAACAATTGTATACTGTCCAAGCGGATTACGATTCAACTAATACTCGCGAGAAAATTATTGCGCTGTTCCAAGAGACGGTGACCCGTTCTGTTGTCATTGAGCAAGATAATGATAATGATGAAAGCCAACCGGTTAAGTCCGATCGTGAGCAAGCCAACTGGATCTTAAATCAGTTACTTGAATATGGCTGGTTAGAAAAACAAGTTGACGAAGCTACCCTTCAAAGCTCATATGCTTTCACTCGTGTTGGCCGTTTATTTACCCAGTCGATTGTTGAAGCTAATGGTGCCGCCTACCGCACTCGTCACCGTAATACTCGCAATGTTCGAAATGCCTTAAACATGTTTGTTGAGCAGGGTGATGTCTATGATTTACTCGACGCATTTGAATATTCCGAGCGAATCATCTCTGACTTTAGCGATACTATCGCCGAGTTAGATGAGCGCAAACGTGAACTGGTGCGAGAAGTAGAGTCTCAGCAGTTAGTTGAAAAAGCCAGTGAAGAATTTTTTCAGTTTATGGAGAAACGCTTCATGCCGGATCTATCGATCAGGCTATCAGCTGACAGTGTTGAAAAGTGGCGCGATGAAATTCAAGAGTCAATTAACAAAGCGCGCCGTAAGCGTAAAGAGTTTAAAGCCGCCGCGGAAAAAAATCTCAGAAAGGTAGCACCGGAACTGATTGAAAGTCAGGGCCAGTCGGTATTACTTAATTTGCTCGAAAGAATTGAGCAACGTATTCATCGAGCTTCGGAGGTCATGCTGCCCGCGTTAAGGCAGTCATTACATGGTTTTACTCGACGCGCTGATATCATAATGCGGCAATTGTCATTTTCAGCACAGGGACGACAAAGTGATATTGTTAATATCTGTCAACGCTTGTCGCAATTGGACGACAGCTCGATGGCTGAAAAGTTAGAACAAGCAGGCACGGCTTTAGCGCAACTGCAAGTTGGATTTTTTGATCCTCAACAGGTCAAACTTTTTAATCAAAAACGTAAGCGCATAGTCGATACTCGTGTTGAGCAAGATGAGTCGATGGATCAAGATGCGCGCAAATCAATCTACATACGTCAAACGGTCGAGCGCGCCTTCGCTTTATCTAATCAAGATATGTCAGAGTACTTAGTTAAAGCTCTCGGGCGCGGGCATAGTATTTACTCTCATCAATTGCCGGTGACAACGGCTCGCGAACTACTCATCCGTGCGCATGCTATCGAAGTCGCTTCGGCTGGGCGTCAATCAAGTGAATTTCGTTTCATTGTTGAGCCAACAGGCGCGAGAAAAAGCGATCGTTATTTTGAGGCCGATGAATTTAAAATTACCCTTGTTCAAGACAGTGAAGATGCTTGAATAAAATATAAGAGCAAAAATCATGAAGTTGTTTCAATTAATTGAAGATGTATTAACACCGACAAAGATTAGCTTGGATGAATTCCAAGAGCTCATCGTGCGCTTAATGAACTACACGGTACTTACTCGAACTGAAAGTGCAACTGAGGAAGCCCTATATGACCGCTTTGTGCGGATTGAATCATTGGTAGTCGAATATTTAGAAGTTATGAAAATTCGAACCTATCATGACAGTCATTTTCAGTATGTTCGCCTGTACCCACCATCGGCAGAAGTACCTGGCATTGCTGACAGTGAAGACTCGAATTATTCTGGAAGCTTACGCCAGCGACTGAATCAAAATGAAGTTGCGTTGACATTGATCCTTCGTTTGCAATACGACAAAGCCTTACGTGAAGGAAAGATTGACGACAATGGATATGCCCTAGAATCGCTTGAGTCAATTTCGATTGCAATGAAAAATATGTTAAAGCGTTCGCTACCTGAAAAATTAACTGAACGTAAAAAATTATTCCAAAAATTGCGTCAGTTACGATTAATACAATTTCGTCAAGAAGAAGAGTTCGAAAGCGGCGAAACTTGGATTAAAGTCCACCCAATGATTGTAACCTTTGTAAGTGAAGCTGCTTTAGAATTACTCGATGCTGAGGCTGTGGACGAAACATCCACACCGGAACAGAATAATGTTGTTAGCTCAACGCTAGTTGCCGAAGAGAATAGTTAATTTATGTATTTAAAAAAATTAATATTGGTTAATTGGGGTAATCTTCCGAGTTCAGAATTCGAGTTTGGTCCCTTGAATCTTTTTTCCGGTGGTAATGGCTCCGGCAAAACAACCGCTGCTGACGCGATTCAAACCTTGATGACCGCAGCACATGAAAATCTGTTTCAGTTTAATCCTGGGCAAGATGAAACAACTCAACGTGGGCGTGGTGGAAAAAAAGTGCGCACACTTGCCTCCTATATCTTAGGCTGCGACGATGGTTCGTTCGCTCGGTTAAATCCGACTGATGGCTATATTGCAGGGGTATTTCACCCAACGGATAATGAAGATGGTTCGCCCTTTACTGCTATTCTAGCCGTTCGCGCCTATATCGAAAAATCTGCCAACCATAAGTTGGCTAAGCAAGACAGCTTACAGTTTTACATTCTAAATAATCAATATCCTGATCAAGAGCTTAGTTTAGACCACTTGGTTCTTAACTTAGGCCAAGGAAAAAGTGTGCTGACGCTTGAGAATTGTCATACTTCGTTGATTCAGAAATTTGGTAATCGTAATGTGGAAAAATACGACACTAAGCGGGCTTACTTAAGACGTCTTTATGGTGCATTTAGAGGACGCAAAGATGCAGTTCCTGAAAGTGAAGCATTAAATAGCGCCAAAGCTTTTTCTCGCTTTATGGCTTATAAACCGGTGCAAAGCATCGACCGTTTTGTGTCTGAAGAAATTTTAGAAAAGAAAGATCTTGGTGAAGCAATACGTTCGATCTCAGGACAGTTGAAAACGATACATGGGATGGAGCGTGACGCTGCGCGTTTAAAAGACTCAATCGAATTACTCTCGCAAGCACGCGAGCAGTCACAAAACTATATCGACACTTGGAGTCGCTTTCAATTTCAAGAATATACATTAGCTCAGCACGACTATATTAAGCGCCAACAAGATTACGTCGGCAATAAAAATCAACAGATCGAGTGCCAAGACACGATAAATTCTCATCAGCAGTCTATTGCTATTACGCGTGAACGACGAGAACAGATTCATGAGCAACGGGTTTCATTAGAAGCGCAGAGATTAGGTGTTGCCGCTTTACAAGAGAAAGATGAGTTAAGTAAAAAAGTCAAAGAGCAAGAGTCAAAATTAACTCGACTAGCACAAGTGCTGATGCAGGAAGATAAGCAGCTGCAAACTACCGTTCAGGTTAGTCAGCAAATGAGCGGTCTATTGAAAAATAACTTGTTGCTACAAGCGGCGCCTGATTTGCTTGAGAATGATGCATTACGTCAACACAAAGCATTTGTACAATTTTTAAAATCCGATGCACTCGATATTCAAGCTTTACTTGGCAAAGATATTTTAAACGACATTCAAATGTTAGAACGGCAGTTGGATTCGGTTCGTACATTACAGTCACAGCAGCATGACTGGACCAATTTTTGGGTACATGGTAAAGGACAATCACAATCGATATTGAAGTTGCTGAATACACGTTTTTCGCGTTTGGAAATGGAATATGAGCGTATTGCACGGGAACGCGCCAGCAAGCAAAAAGAGATAGAGCGATTGGGTCAATTGCAGGTCAGTTATCCCGATTATGTTCGCAGGGCAATTGAAGCAATCGAGAATGCCCTTCCTCAAGCTGATCCGCGCGTTTTATGTGATCATGTTGAAGTGGTTCAGCCCGAATGGCAAGCCGCGATAGAAGGCTATCTAGGAGGCGCTCGATATTCAATTATTGTTGAGCCCGATTATGAAGCGGATGCGATCCGAATTATTCGGAATTTGCCAGGACGAGCGAGTAAAGCACGCGTCATTCAAGGCGAGAAAGCATTACGAGATGCTGAGCGACTCACGATCGATGAAAACTCAATCATAAACACATTATCATTTGACCATGCGACTGCTAAAAATTACTTAATAGCTAGTTATGGTGCTGTGCTTTGTGTGGCGGATACCGAAGAGCTACGTATGACGCGAAGGGGTGTTACGCGAGAGTGTTTAGCATCCGGTAATTATTCTATGTGGCGCTGCGATATGGATGAGTCGGACTTAGTGTTCGGTGTCGAGGCGCGAAAGCGAGCGACGGTTGCTAAACAGTCCGAGCTGGATCGGATCACGCAACAATGGCAAGCGGTAAATGACAAAATGCAAGCATTGGGTGAATTTATCCGCTGCATCGAACAAGTTAAACATTTAAATTTAGCCGACGTGCTAGCTCAAATGTTAAGTTGTCATCGTGAATTGCAAAAACTGGAAAATCTAATCAATCAAATCGATCTTGACGATCATGGTGAGTTAGAGCAAAAGTTGTCGGAGCTAAAAGCGCAAGAAGAGAAATTGCGTGAAGAAGAAGATTTTCTAATTAAGCAAGTAGGACAATTAGAAGAGAAGCAAAGCAGCTTAAAGCGTATGGTAGCAAGAATTGCTGATGAGCAGGATGCGACGCAAAGTCATGTCGAAACTTGTGAAACTGCTTTACGTGCGATGGTAGAGATTTGGCCCAAAATTGATATCGATGCTGAACTAGAACTGGCTGATCAACAAGCGGCCGGCCTGGATAGAAAACTCGCACTAGAGCAAAAGGATGCCCTTGAGCAGCAATTGCACAGTGCTGAACGTAAACTCGATGAATATATTCGTCAGCATAATCAAAATGCGATGCCGGGAGATGCCGTACCTTACGATACTTTTTCGGGCAACTACAACTTACATTTATTTAAAACCATTTGCAGCATTCAACGCCAAATGGACAGCATATTTAATCGCTTAAAAAATAATATTTTAGTTGAAAAACATGGGCAGCTAAGCAAATTAAAAGAAAGCTTTAATAACGCTTTTGTGAGCAATCTTTGTCACTCTATTCACCAAGCGATTAATGATGGGAAACGTCAAATCGAAATGTTGAATCACGAATTAAAATTTCATAAATTTGGTGATGATCGCGAGACCTTTCGGTTTGATTTTGAATGGCTTCCAGAATATAAAGAATATTCCAAATTCTTTGAGGAAATTATTAGAAATCCTGAGTTGGGCGACGGCCAGACGTTATTTGATGCTAATCTAACTAAAACATCGATTCGAGTTCGTGATCGCTTAATGACAATGTTGCTCGATGAAGATGAGGATAAAGCTTTGCGGGAGCTAGACCGAATTGCTGACTATCGTAACTATCATCGTTATGAGATCTACAAAGAGGTTGCCGGAAAAACACCGATTGCCTTATCGGAGTATGGAACCGGATCGGGTGGCCAATTAGAAACCCCTGCTTATATTATTCGTGCTGCAGCCATTACCAGCGCATTTCGTTTTAGTGAAGGAAAGTCTCACTTGCGAATGGTATTGGTTGACGAAGCATTTTCTAAAATGGATGAAACCCGCAGTCGCGAAGTCATTCAATATTTAACTCAGTCGCTAGGGTTGCAGTTGGTGTTTATTATGCCAACCAGCAAATGCGGTCCTTATATGGATTTAATTACCAATGAGTTTGTGTATGCCAAGTGTCCAAGCAGCGTACCACGTGGCGAATTGCAAACTCGAGTATTGGTGGATCGTAAAGTTTGCAACCAAGAACAAATAAAAGCTTTATGGGAAAGTCACCGTAATACCATTTATCAACAAGCTGAGCTTGATTTTATGCAAAGCTTTGCAATTGACAGTTAAATTTTTGCAGTGCGATAAATTTTTACGCTTGCATTATTGGTAAGTAGTTTTTAACTAATTGTTTTAATTCATTTAACCCTTCATGAGATTGGTAATATTGCCAATCTCAACTTTCCGTTCGTCATCCTTTTACCGTCGGCAGGGCAAATTTTTGCAGACTCGTAGCTGCGGCATAATAAAATTTAAATCTTCGCAGCCAATTTTAAGCCATGCGTTTTGACTACCAGCGCATAACGATGGGTAATTGGGTATGACTTTAAGACAAATTTGTGTTTTAGGATGGTGTGCATTGTTAATGATCAAGTCCGTGCAGGCTGACGTCATTTTACATGCATTTAACTGGCACTATGATGAAGTGACTGAACAAGCGTCAACGATAGCGGCCATGGGGTACAAGCATGTACTGATTGTGCCGCCGGTGAAATCGGCTCGATTTGGCTGTGCCTGGTGGCAACGGTATCAACCTCAGGATTATCGAGTTATTGATCACTGCAAAGGTAACAAGCAATCGCTTGTGCGCATGATCAATACGTTGAATCAATATGATATTTCAGTGTATGCCGACGTTATTTTAAACCATATGGCCAATGAGCGGGGTAACTCGCAGTCATTTCCCGGCAGCGACGCCTTGGCCAGTTATCAGAGTAATGCCGCCTATTGGCAACAACAGCAGCTGTTTGGCAATCTCGAAAATGGTCTGTTGTCAGCGAACGATTTTCATCAACCCGGCCAATGTATCCAGAATTATAATGATGTTGGCGATGTCCAATGGAATCGACTGTGCGGTGGCAATGGTGATCCAGGATTACCGGATCTAACCGATAACAGTTGGGTGATTTGGCAGCAGCGACAATATCTGTTGGCACTCAAAGGGCTTGGAATTAAAGGGTTCCGGTTAGATGCCGCAAAGCATATGTCGTTAGCGCACATTCAACAGGTGTTTGATGCTGAAGTTATGGCTGATACTCATGTCTTTGGCGAAGTGATCACCAATGGCGGTGCCGGGGAAGGCGAGTATGAGCGGTTTTTAGCGCCTTATTTGTCAGCAACCGGTCATGCGGCCTATGACTTTCCTTTGTTTACCCAAATTCGTCAGGCATTTTCATTTTCCGGTAGTCTGCAAACCTTGATTAATCCGTCGGCTTACGGTCAAGCATTGGCCAAGTCCAAAGCGATAACCTTTGTGTTAACCCATGATATTCCTAATAATGACGGATTCCGGTTTTATCTGCTCGATGCGGTCGATGAGCGGTTAGCCTACGCTTATATTCTTGGTCGTGATGGTGGAGTGCCGCTGGTATATTCCGATCATGGTGAAAGTGGTGCGCGTGATAATGGCCGCTGGTATGACGATTTTAAAGCGTCTGATTTACAAGTGATGATTGGTTTTCATAATGCCATGCAAGGGCAAACAGACGAAGTTATTGCGGCTTCGGATTGCGCATTGCTGCTTCGTCGCGGTGAAGAAGGTTTACTAGGGATCAACAAATGTGGCCACACTGTGGCTTTCAATGTAAGTACTCACAATCGTTTTAAGTGGTTCCGCGACTATGTCGACCTAAAAACGGGGGCAACCGATTTTCGTATTGAGTCAGGCAGTCAGGATTTTTATATCGCGCCACGGAGCTGGCAAATGTGGCAAGTACGTTAGCGTGCAAAAGGCCCAGTGCGGTTAATGCTTCTGGGCTTAGCCAATAATTTTACGGTAGATGAGGACTGGTTCGCACAACGCTTGCTAACCGGTGCTCAACTTTATCGATAGGTCATCAAGAAATTCTAATAACGCCGATACAAGACGTGTTCATCAAGCGTTGGTAGAAATCTAAAAGGTGCCCTATGCAAAAGTTATCGAATTTCGTGCGTCGCTCTTTCCACAGCCTTACTCTATTGTTCGCGAGTGTGATTTTAGCCGCATGCAGTGGCGGGGCAGCCGATTCGACCGACAACAATGGTGGCAACAGCACGCCACCGACCAGCAGTGAACCAAACCAAGCACCCAGCATTGCGATCACTCAAGTGCCTGAGCAGGCAGTTGCGGGACAAGATTTGACGTTTACCGCGCAAGCATCGGATCCTGAAGATGGTGACATATCCTCTGCCATCACTTGGGAGTCAAACCTCGATGGCGCACTGGGTAACGGAGCGACCTTAGTGGCTGCTTTATCGGCTGGACAACACCGAGTGACCGCGACCATTTTTGATAGTGATGGTGCGAGTCAGCAAGCCGCAGTGACACTTGATGTTGCTGCCGCCAACCAAGCGCCGCAACTGATCATTGAAAGCCCGCAATCTAATGGTCAATTCAGTGATACTAGCGCCATTAGTTTTAGTGCGTCGGCTGTTGATGATAATGATGGCGACATCAGCGCGACGATTGAATGGCAGTCCAATCTCGATGGTGTGTTGGGAACGGGCGCGCAAATAAGTCGGACTTTATCGGCGGGTGAGCATGTGATTTCAGTAACGGTTGCCGACCAATCCGGGTTGCAAAGTGTGCTGACGCTTAACTTAAACGTTGCGGCAACTTATGGTGTTGCAACTGTCTATTGGACGCCACCGACGCAAAATAGTGACGGTTCTGCGTTAACCGATTTAGCTGGCTATAAAATTTATTACGGCACTGATGCCGGCAATTTAATCGATGCGGTGACGGTTGAGGATCCGGCGGCGAATAGTTTCTTAATGGAGCAGTTGCTGGTGGGTACGACTTACTACTTTGCGGTGAGCGCGGTGAATCAGCAAGGCATCGAAAGCGATTGGTCGGAAGTGGTTAGCAAATCATGGTAAGACCTCGCTGGGCTTAATTTAATGGTAATTTTGCCAAAACTGTGCGACCAGTCATCTTATCGACGTAAAAATATAATATGCTTAAGTGCATAACGTAATGATTGTGTTGCTTTAGTGAAGTCTTTACTATCGTAGTGCAGGTAGGAAGTAGTAAATAAGGCAGGATTCAATGTTAAGGAAACAACTGCTCGCAGAAGCCTTGTACAATAAATTGTTAACATTAGGTTGCGCGGTCTTTTTAATAACTGGATGTTCTAACGGAGCCGAAGAGCGCTCCGTCGAAGGTGGCAACTCGCCACCAAACATATCGATCTTCTCGCCGGAAAGTAGCATTCAAGCTAATGAGCACGATGCCATTTATTTTCAAGGGCAAGCGCTGGATCAAGAAGACGGTGATATTTCCTATAGCATTCAATGGCGTTCAGATATCTCTGGTGTACTGGCGGATGGCCGCAGCTTTGAGCAAACCTTGGAGGTCGGCAGTCACTTGATCACCGCCGCGGTCACCGATAGTGACGATGCAACCAATGAGCAAAGCGTTCGGGTGGAAGTGGTTGAAGCGAATGGTAATGCATCGGTGTTTTGGGTACCGCCAACAGAAAATGTTGATGATACGCCACTCACTGACCTAGCTGGATTCAAAGTTTACTATGGCCAAAATGCGCAGCGACTCGACCGCTATGTTAGCGTTTCTGGCGCATCAACAACCACGGCGCTGATTGAAAATTTGACGAATAATCGGCGTTATTATTTCGCGGTTGCTGCGGTAAATAGCTTAGGGGTTGAGAGTGATCTATCGGAAATGGTCGCCAAGGATATATAATTAGCGGAAATCTCGCACTCGGCGCTAGGATTTATCTCACGAATAAATTATAATTTCGCGCTCTTTTAGATGGAACCTAATAGGATTAGTATATGAACATTGAAAAAGTCAGGGAAATTTTATCCACTCACGGCCGCTTAACCACTCCTGTTGATAGCTTACAAGACGACAGCGACTTATACCAAGCTGGACTTACCTCTCTAGCAACAGTTGGCTTAATGCTAGCCTTAGAAGATGAGTTTGATGTTGAATTTCCAGACTCTGCTCTGAGTCGCAAAACCTTCGGAAGTATTGAGTCGATTGCGGAAACTGTGGAAGAGTTGCTCGAGTAACCACTAAAAAATTTCAGGGAGTGAAGAAAATGTTAAATCCATCTGCTGTCAATGACACTGAATTCGAACAGCTTATCAAAGATGTGCATCAAATTGGCCAAACCGTGGTTGCTGAGCATGCAACTGATGTTGATAAAAATGCACGTTTTCCCCGAGAAGGTATCGATGCGCTTAAAACTCTGAAGTTGATGAGTGCATATGTGCCAAAAGAGCATGGCGGAATGGGCTTGTCGTTACGTCAAGTGGCTAAAGTATGTGAGATCCTTGGTAATTACTGTGGCTCCACCGCCATGGTCTATGCGATGCATAAAATTCAAGTGGCGTGTATTGTGCACCACTGTATGGAAGAAGACTTCTTCAAAACTTACGTATCGAAATTAATCGAAGATCAACGCTTAATCGCCTCTGCAACCACTGAAATTGGTATTGGTGGCGATTTACTATCCAGCTTCTGTGCCGTTGAAGCTGAGAATGGCGAGTTTTCTTTAACCAAGAAAGCACCGGTTATCTCCTACGCTGAAGACGCAGACGATTTAATGTTGACCGCGCGTCGTAATCCCGATGCTGCAAAAAGTGACCAAGTCGGGGTTTTGGTTAGCAAAGAGCAATACGAAGTTGAACCGATTTCCGACTGGGATACGCTCGGCTTCCGCGGCACTTGTAGCTCTGGCTTCGTGGTTACTGCACACGCATCTGAAAGTCAAATTTCACCAGTGCCTTTCACTGAAGTACTCAGCCAAACCATGCATCCTTATTCGCATGTTGTTTGGGGGGCATTGTGGTCTGGAATTGCCGCGTCGGCGGTGGCGAAAGCGCGTTTGTTTACTAAAAACGCGATGCGTCGAAATCCTAATATGCCGCCTATTTCATCGATTCGTTTAGCTGAAGTTGAAACTCAGCTGCACACAATGCGCAACAATGTTTATGCTGCCATTGATGATTACACTGCACTCCTTGAGCGCGGCGATACCGATGCCTTCAGTAACTTCGGCTTTACTATTCGTATCAATAACTTGAAGATTAACAGCTCAAAGCTGTTAATTGATATTGTCGGTCAAGCGATGATGATTTGCGGTATTGCGAGTTATCGAAACAACAACGACTTATCGTTAGCGCGTCATATTCGCGACGCCTATGGGGCATCTTTGATGGTCAATAATGACCGCATCATGATGCATAATTCATCTTTAGTGGTCATGCATAAGGAGTAAAAGGGATGTGCAATTTACATGGAGAGTTACTAGAGGCTTACGACAGCTACCGCACAGAATTACTTGAAGCTGGGTTATTATTAAGCTCAGGCGTAGAAGGCGTGTATGGCTTAAGTGGCACCTTTGAGGGGATCATTGAAGCCTTTGAGCGCTACGTTACTCGCTCTGGTGCTGAGTTAGCACCGGAAGTTATGCGTTTTCCACCGATTTTAAATCGCAAAACTTATTTGTCGACGGATCATATTGAAACGATGCCCGATTTAATGGGATCAATTCACACGTTTAAAGGTACTCAAATGGAGCACCTTGATATGATCAACAAAAAAGAGCAAGGAGAAGATTGGACTAACAATTTAGCGCCTGCCGATGTAATGATGGTCCCGGCCGCTTGTTATCCTTTGTATCCTACTGCGCGCGACACCATCCTTCCGGAAGAGGGCCGTTTGGTTGATCTTCGGGCATTTGTCTTCCGTCATGAACCATCGCCAGATCCGGCCCGTATGCAGATTTTCCGTCAGCGTGAATATGTGCGTTTAGGTACTCCAGAGCAAGCTCGCGCTCATCGTGATTACTGGTTAAACAAAGGCCAAGAAATGCTTAAAGCGATTGGTCTACCGGTTACAGCCGAACTTGCAAACGATCCATTTTTTGGACGCGGTGGTCGAGTGATGGCGGCGACGCAGAAAGAACAGGAATTAAAGTTCGAGCTTGTCGTTCCGGTGGCAACAGATAAAAAGCTTACCGCCATTTCATCGAGCAACTGTCACCTTGATCACTTCGGTAAAGAATTTAATATTCGAACGGCTGATGGTAATCATGCACATACGGCTTGTATCGGTTTTGGTTTGGAGCGTATCGCTTTAGCGTTATTGAAAACTCATGGACTTGATCCAGAGCAATGGCCTGCAGAAGTGAAGCAAGTGCTGGAGATCTAGCATGCAGGCAATACTGGATATTACTCCGCAACAATATCAACGCCATAAAATTCATACCCAAGATCGTGACTGGGCTGAAACCAATTGCTACGTCGATGTTTGGATTGAGCTGCTGCATGCGCTTGATTTGGATCCCATGGCGGCGATGTCTTTTTCGCTCACGCAAGATTTTGAGGGCGATCAATGGACGTTTTTTAAGTTCCAATTGAATGAACTATATGATCTTTATGGTCTAGAAGTTCAAGAGTTAGTCATTTGGAAGTCGCTAATCGAAAATATCCAAGAGCAAGTCGCTTTAGGCCGCCCAGTATTGGTTGAACTCGATTCAATGTATTTACCCGATACCGCGGGCACTGCTTATCACCAAGAGCATGTTAAGTCGACGGTCGCAGTGAACTATATTGATGCTGAAAACCAAAAAATGGGTTATTTCCATGCGCAAGGTTATTATGAGTTGAGCGGTGATGATTTCGTCGAGGTCTTTGCGCTGCCAGGTGCTAAAACAAAAATGACTTTAGCGCCTTACGTTGAAGTTGTGAAAACGCGGCAACAAGTTAAGCGCTCAAAGCAAGACTTGCAGCAATTAGCGATGAAAAGTGTCATGCGCCAGTTGCAGCAATTACCCACTGAAAATCCGTTTATTAAATTTCGTCATCAGTTCGAAAAAGACTTTGCTTGGCTGCTAGAGCAACCAATCGCCAAGTTTCACGAGTATGCCTTTGTAACTTTTCGTCAGTTTGGTGCGTGTTTTGAATTGGCCGCGAATTTTCTCGAGTGGCTCGACGCCGATGACGCCAGTTTAAAGTCGGTGGTGGAGCGCTATAAGTCAATTTCGCAAACAACCAAAGTCTATCAATTTCAATTAGCGCGAGCGCTTAATCGCAAGAAGATGGTTGATTTATCTGCGATTGATGAAATGGCCAAGGCTTGGCAGTATGCGCGAGATGAATTAACGCAATACTTTGCCGCTAAGTCGCTGTAAACTGCATTGCTATGGCTATTGATCTTCGACAAAATCAGTGGCAACTTGCGGTCACCCCAGCGGGAGCCAATGATTGTTTTGACGCGGCATTGCTCAACTCGACCGTGGCACAAAAGTCTATTGACGCGATGGCGCCAATTGCAGCGCTCATTGAGCGCCACGATCTTGCGATTGACGTGGCTGAACTTGAACAGTTCGATTGGTGGTTTCAAACGGAGTTACCGGCCACTACCGCACCCCTAAAATCGCGTCGATTAAAACTCACAAATCTTGCAACCATCGCCGACGTATGGCTCGACAATGAGAAAGTCTTGCGATCGGAAAATATGTTTCTCGAGCATTGCATTCCCGTCGCTGCAAGTGAACGCGCGGTGGTGTTAACCATCTGTATTCGCGGCTTGCAACCGCTTCTCGATGCTAAACACCCGAGACCGCGCTGGAAAACTAAACTAGTTGCAAACCAAACTTTGCGCTGGGTACGCACCAGTTTATTTGGCAGAATCCCTGGCTGGACGCCAGCCGTGTGCCGCGCGGGACTGTTGGGCTCGATCGATTTAATCGAGCCCTATGAATTGTCGAATTACCAAGTTCAAACTGAGCTTAAGCACTCGGCGGCTCGTATTCAGTTTAACGCGCAGTTGGATGGTGCAGAAATTCCTAACTCGGCGCATCTTGTGCTTGGTGATCAAGTTCTTAAATGTCAGCTCGCAAGCGACAACGGTGAATGCGAAATATCAGTGGATGCGGCTGTTGAAAATGTCTCTCCATGGTGGCCACACACCCATGGCAAACCTCAGCTTTACCCATTAAGTTTAGCGTTATCATTCGCATCAGGTGAACACACTATTACATTGACGCCGGTAGGCTTTCGTCAATTAGCCGTTGCTACTGAGGAAGATAACTTTCAAGTGGTGATCAATCAGCAGCCGATTTTTTGCCGCGGCGCTTGTTGGACTACCTGTGATTTAGAACTTGCGGGCGATAATGATGTTCAGCTGTATCAACAACTGATGATGTTGCAAGCAAGCGGTGCAAACATGGTCCGCGTGATTGGTACTACAGAATACCAAAACGACCGATTTTACCAAATCTGCGATCAGCTCGGTTTGATGGTCTGGCAAGACTTTATGTTTGCTAACATGGATTACCCGGTTGCCGACGAAGCTTTCGCACAATCGATTGCGCAAGAAGCTCAACAGCAACTTAAGCGCTTAGCCAAACACCCGAGCATTGTGATCTATTGCGGTAATAGCGAAGTCTTACAACAAGTTCGAATGTTAGGCTTTGATGAAACCGTAGGTAAAAATGATTGGTTTGATACGCAATTGCCTGCGTTAGTCACAAGCTTGCATAACAACGTGCACTATGTTCCTTCGACGCCCTATGGCGGTGCCATGCCATTTCATTTAAATCGTGGCGTTACCCATTACTATGGAATAGGCGCTTACCGCCGTCCATTATCTGAACTCAGATCCCATGATGTACGTTTTGCCGCGGAGACTCTAGGATTCAGTCACATACCGAGTCAAAAAGTTATTAAATCAATGTTTGGTAATGAATTGGCTGTGGTCCATGATCCAAGATGGAAAGCTGGCACACCAAGAGACAG
>JABXHQ010000120.1 GCA_013373545.1 Gammaproteobacteria bacterium | reverse complement strand
GCCGCTGCGTTAGAGATAATGAAACACTACGCGTAAGCGCTAATATTTGGTCAAAACAGCGACTGAAAACTTACCCACTGTCAGAAGTTAAGTTAAGAATTTCACTTAACTACTTGATTTAATATAAATAAATCTTGTTGGCATGATTTCTGGATATTTCCTGTTCAGTTCATTCGATACTGGTTAGAAATATTAAGTGGGAGTAGCAAACTATGGGTATATTCAGTCGATTATCAGACATTATTAACAGCAACTTAAACGCCATGCTCGATAAAGCAGAAGATCCAGAGAAAATGATAAAGCTGGTGATTTCTGAAATGGAGCAGACGTTGGCGGAAGTTCGCAGCGCATCGGTTCGGACTTTAGCCGATAAGAAAGATCTCTCGCGGCAGTTATTGCAACTCGAAAAAGAAGCCGCGATATGGCAAGAGAAGGCAGAGCTTGCCGTCGCCAAAGGACGAGATGATTTAGCTACCGCAGCATTAAATGAAAAGTCTCGAATGCAGCAATCTTACGAAAGTTTGAAGACTGAGTTAGTACAGGTTGAGCAAGCGCTAGAGAAACTCGATACTGATATTTCTCGCTTGCAAAGCAAGCTTAATGAAGCGATCGCTCGGCGCGAAGCTATGTTGTTGCGCCAGTCTACCTTAAGTCAGCAAAAACGTGTTCGAACTCAAATTGTCCGCCCTGACATCAACTCAGCATTTGAAAAGTTCGCAGATTTTGAACGTCGAATTGATCAAATGGAAGCCGAAGTGGAAGCTATGGCGTTGGGTAAAAACCCATCGTTAAAAAATCAAATTGAGGAACTGGTGATAAGCGAAAAAGTAGAACACGAGTTGGCCGAAATTAAAAAGCGTCAAGCCTCATAGGTTTTAAATTAACCGTTGTTAGGAGTCTATATGACTGACTATTATCGCCAATACAATCGCGAGCGTTTTGCTAAACGTTCGCGCTTTTATCGCTCAAGCCATCGCGCTAAGTTGGCAGGTGTTTGCTCCGGGATTGCGGAACATTTTAAACTAAATGTAACCCATGTACGGATTGCCGCTGTGGTACTTGGACTGTTTTTTACTCTACCGACTATGGTGGCGTATATTTTAACGACATTGTTGACCGATAAAATATAGTCAATTGAAAGCAGCAAAATTCAACAAAAGAGAGTGATCTTTAACACTTAGCATTATATCCTTGAGAGAGTAATACCTTTTTAAGGTTAGATTAAGGTTTTAAGGACTATTGTGAATATGTTGAAATCTCTTGTAGTCGGATTCTTGCTGTTTTTATCCACCACTGTTTTGGGACAGGACGAGGCTTCGGGCTTGGCTGCTTCAAATGGGTGGTTCCGCGAGGTTTTGCCGGGACAAAAGTCCTTAGCAATCTATGTTTCACTGTTAAACTCTGGGCCCACAACCCTTACTATAGAGTCCGTTGAAGTGGTTGGAGTGGCGCATTCGATGCTGCATATGTCCTATGATGAAAAAGGGGTAAGCAGAATGAAGCACCTCGACTCACTGGTACTTGAAAGTGGACAGAGTTATCAACTGCAGCCAGGAGCCACCCATATAATGACCATGGGCCTCCCCAATGATCTGCAGCAACGCCGAGCTTTAACCGTTATACTTAGAACGAGTGATGGTCAGTCACTGTCATTCGAAGCAACAATGAAAGCAATTTAATGTAAGTTATGGAGTTCGCATGAGCGAAGAAATGCCCGTCGCAAAAAGATTCTTAAACCCGTTAAAATTGGTCGCCTATTTGGCCTTAGTGGTGTTGATTGGTTTTTATTTTCTAGCCGTTTATTGGAGCATAGAACCTGATACGTTCGATGTTAAGTCTGATCAGGCTTACCAAGCTGATAGCCAAGAGTTAATTGTTGGTTATACGACGGTTAACGCTACGATTGAAATTGGCAACACTCTGCTCGACAAACGCGGAGGCTTTTTAAGTAATGATATTCTGCCGCCAAGTCTAGTCATGGATAATATGCCCGCATGGGAGTATGGCGTGTTGGTTCAAGTGCGAGACATGGTCGCGACACTACGTAATCACATGAGTCGCAGTCAGTCACAGTCGATCGAAAATGTAAATTTAAAAGAAGCAGAGCCCTTATTCAATATTGATCGCCTTTCGTGGATATTACCAGAAGCTGAAGATTCCTATCGCTTGGGAATTAAGCAACTTGAAGCGTATCGCGATAGTTTATCGGACTCTTCTAACCTTGATGCGCAATTTTATGCACGAGCAGATAATCTTCGAGTATGGTTATCGGTGGTGGAAAAACGTTTGGGCAGTTTGTCACAGCGACTAACGGCCAGTGTTGGTCAAGAGCGGATTAATACCGATCTTGCAGGTGATTCTGCGGCAACGCAATCAACTGACGGTCAACGACAATTAACGGTGAAAACACCATGGTTACAAATTGACGATAACTTTTATGAAGCTCGTGGTACTTGTTGGGCACTGATACATTTGCTAAAAGCCATTGAAGTCGATTTTGCCGGAGTACTAGAAAAGAAAAATGCGACCGTTAGTCTACGCCAAATTATTCGTGAGCTGGAAAGTACTCAAGCCAGTAGCTGGAGTCCAATGGTGCTTAATGGTGATGGGTTTGGCTTCATGGCCAATCACTCGTTGGTTATGGCCTCTTATGTCTCGCGGGCAAATGCCGCCATCATTGACTTACGGGAGTTGCTGGAACAGGGCTAACGTCTAAACTTCAACTATATTTGAACCAAAGGCTGCTGTTGCAGCCTTTGTTTTTTTTAGCATCAATATTTAAACCTTTATTCAATTAGCGGCGTCTAGGTTTAAAAGGGCGCCAAAGAGACTCATTATTTGGAAAACAAATTGGTAAACCTATCGTCGGTGCGCGAAACTCGCGAAGCAACGGATGCATGGGTACGGCAAGCACAGCAGGGTGATATGAGAGCCTTTGAGCGACTGTATCGGCTGTTTGAGAAGCGGATTTATGCGTTGTGTTTTCGCATGTCTTCGAACTCAGCGGTTGCTGAGGAGTTGATGCAAGAGGCTTTTGTGTTGGCTTGGCGAAAACTCGACACTTTCAAAGGTGATAGTCAATTTGGTACCTGGCTGCATCGCTTAACCTCGAATTTGGTGATAAGCCACTTTCGGGTCAAGAAAAACCAAGAGGTTGACAGCTTAGAGTTTGAGATCCCGAGTGAGTATAATGCTCCTGAGAAATTGCAGCTTGGCCGCGACCTAGAACGAGCGGTTGCTGAGCTACCGACAAAGGCAAGAATGGTGTTAGTGTTGCATGATATCGAAGGCTATAAACACCATGAAATTGCGCAACAGATGGACATTTCAGAGGGGACCTGTAAGGCCCAGCTGCATCGAGCGCGACAACTGTTAAAGGCGAGGTTTGAATGAGCGAACATAACGACAATGATCCAAAGTGGTCTGCTATTGAGTCGGCGTTAAAGGCGTTGCCGAAAGAGCTCGCACCGGAAACGTCGCAATGGAGTCAAATTGAGCGCACGATTACCCGTGAGCGACCGAAACGAGGCTGGATGCCGTTTGCTGTAGCCGCAAGTGTTATGGTGGCAGTTGCCTCTACCGCGTTCTCAATTAATACAGCATTGTCGCTCAAAGCTTTTAAGAGCGAGCAATTGGCTTATCAAATGGCGCAAGAAGAAATTCAATATCGAGAGCATCAGCGTCGGCTGGTTAAAGCCAGCTTTGTACAGAACCTAAATCAAGTCGCGGACAAATTAGATTCAGCTACGATAGCTGATATTCAAAATAACCTAGCGATTATTGAGCAGGCAATGTTGGATATTCGTGCTGCGTTAGCGAAACAACCGGGTAATGAGCGTTTGACTCAATTATTACAAGAGACCTATAACCGCGAGCAGCAGTTAATAGAAAATGTTCAAAGTAGTTATCCGCAATTAAGAGGTGAAGCATGATTCGTGCGTGGTTCGTTGGGAGCTTGTTAGCTCTTCCAACCTTTTTGAACGCTGAAGTCGTAGATAAAAAAATCGATGCTGCAGGTGTTGCCAGAGTGGTTATCGATATTCCTCGCGGTCGAGTGTCAATTAAAGGTGTTAAGACAGATAGCATTGCTGTGGCTGGTGAAATTGACGATGATCGTCACGAGTTTGTTTTTCAGCGCAAAGGCGATCGTGCAGAGCTACGCGTCGAAATGTCGGATAACGGTAGTTGGGGCGGCGGCAAGCAGACCGACTTAACCGTTGAGGTTCCTGAGTCAGGCGTTGTCGTGTGGGTCAATGGAATCGCTACTCAGATTACTGTTAGCGATGTGATGAGTAACACCCGCATTGATACGGTTAGCGGGGATATCCGTTTAACTAACATTGGAAGTTTGCGCAATCACCATACCATTGCCAGTGTCAGTGGCGAGGTCGAGCTAACGAACGTTCGTGGTGCGATGGTGCTATCGAGTGTTAGTGGCGATGTGTCGGGGCGAGTTGAAAGTGAAAATCTACGCGCAAATGTGGTTTCTGGAGAATTAACTCTGGTGATGGATAAACTACTGCAAGTGGCCGTCACGTCCGTCTCGGGGGATATTTCGCTGACGGGAACTGCACGCAATGAAGCGCCATATTCTGATATTAAATTGTCTACCGTCAACGGTGAAGCGTTGTTGCGGATTAATGCTGACTATCAAGGGTTATTGCGGTTACAAACTGGGCCTGGAGGGGATATTGAAAATCATTTGACCGAAGCCCGTGCGCAAGCGTCTTTTCTTGGTGAGCAGCATTTAAAGCTGCAACTTGGACAGCTTAAAAATGAAGTTGATCTGTCAACGGTCTCGGGCACTTTAGTACTGACGCCAAATCAATAGCGAAAAAAAAGGCTGCAATCGCAGCCTTTTTTAAAATTAGAAAGCGGGTTTGTCGTCGCTTTCTTCATAACGTTTGACGCTATCCATAATTTCTTGTTTTGCGGCAGCTGCGTTGTCCCAGCCTTCAATCTTCACCCATTTGCCTGGCTCAAGATCTTTGTAATGCTCGAAGAAATGTTCGATTTGATTAAGCAATAACTCAGGCAAATCATTGGCTTCGTTAATGCCTTTATAAATCGGGGTTAGCTTGCTTACCGGAACCGCGATTAATTTTGCATCAGTACCTGACTCATCCGTCATCTTCAATACGCCAACAGGACGGCAACGAATGACCGAACCACCTAGAAGCGGAAATGGTGTGGGGACTAATACGTCAACTGGGTCACCATCTTCAGAAAGCGTGTGAGGAACGTAGCCATAGTTGCATGGGTAGTGCATGCAAGTGGCCATAAAACGGTCGACGAAGATAGCACCTGAATCTTTGTCTACTTCGTATTTTACCGGATCGGCGTGTGCCGGAATTTCAATAATTACGTTAATTTCTTCGGGAAGATTTTTCCCAGATTCTACTTTATTTAAACTCATGCTTTCCTGCTCAATCAAAGGTCTGTAAAAAGAGGGCCCGTATTATAGCGATATTGCGTCGCAAAATAAATGCGTAAAAACTAATCAATAAATAGATTCATTATCAACGGCTTAGCCAGTCAAGGTGAGAACTGCTCTTGGGTATTGGGCAATTTCGTTCTAAAAGGATTTAATTATATAAGTCTTGATTATTGAACTAGACTGAATAAAAAGAAAGCCAGAAGTGGCGACCCTTAGCGTCTGCAGTGTCACTTGTCAGTCGGCAACCAAACTAACAGGCTGTAGTGATGAGTTATGGCAGCATAGCTCAAACCGTGAGGGGGTTTTATGATTGATTTACTGGCCATTCCACCGATTCTTGGCCTTATCGGGCTGATCTGCGCATTTTTTATCTTCCTTTGGGTGAAAAAACAACCTGCCGGTGACGGACGCGTTCATGAAATCGCGGAGGCGATCCACCTTGGCGCAATGGTGTTTTTGCAACGTGAATACAAAATTTTATTTCTATTTGCGGGCATAGTTTTTGCTCTTTTGTATATTGGCTTTGGAACTTGGCAGACGCCAGTTGCGTTTGCCATCGGTGCCGTCTGCTCGGCGGTGGCGGGTTACATTGGTATGTATACAGCTACTCACGCCAATGTGAGAACTACCGTCGCGGCGAAAGAAAATGGCGCTGCAGCGGCGTTATCGGTGGCATTTTTTGGCGGCTCAATTATGGGACTCACCGTTGCTGCGATGGGCCTGATTGGCTTAGGCGGGCTTTATTTACTGTTTGGCGCGGACCCTCAGCATGCTGAAGCGATTCATGGCTTTGGTATGGGGGCATCGACCGTGGCTCTGTTTTCTCGCGTCGGCGGCGGTATCTTTACCAAAAGTGCTGATGTTGGTGCTGATTTAGTGGGCAAGGTTGAAGCTGGAATTCCAGAAGATGATCCGAGAAACCCCGGTGTAATTGCGGACAATGTCGGTGACAATGTCGGTGATGTGGCGGGTATGGGTTCAGATATATTTGAGTCTTACTGCGGCTCGATGATTGCCACTATTGCGATTGCTGCAACGATGACCGCAACCACCATCGCGACCCTCAGCGGCGGCGATGTCGGCATTTTGATGTTCTTACCGCTAGGGCTCGCAGCAACTGGGTTGCTCTGTTCAATTGTTGGCATCTTGGCGGTAAAGTTCATGTCGGCAAATGATCCTGCGAAAGCGCTGCGAATCGGAACGATTGGTGCGACGGTATTGTTAATTGCTGCGTCCTATGCCGTTATAACTGCGCTAGGCGTTGCGGTTACGGTTTGGTACTGCGTCATTTGTGGTGCCGTCGGTGGCATCATTATTGGGCTGGTCACCGAATATTATACCGGCGCGAAACCGGTACGCGATATTGCCAAAGGCGGCGAGACAGGTCCCGCTACCGTTATGATCGCTGGTCTCGCCGTTGGAATGGAGTCTGTGGTGATCCCGGTGTTGACTATCGCGGGTATTATCTTTACCACCAGTTCATTACTGCCTGAAGGCGCCGGCGTTTATGGCGTAGGAATTGGTGCGGTTGGGATGTTAGCAACGGTCGGAATCACTATGGCAATTGACGCCTACGGCCCGGTTGCTGATAACGCTGGTGGAATTGCCGAAATGGCTGAGCTGGGTCCTGAAACTCGAGCGATTACCGATGGTTTGGATGAAGTTGGTAATACCACTGCGGCAATCGGCAAAGGGTTTGCCATTGGTGCCGCGGGTCTCGCTGCATTGGCCATTATCGCCGCGTACATCGAGACTATTGCCAAGCAAAAGACTGGCTTTGCGCTTAACATCAGTAATCCCGAAGTGCTAACCGGAATGTTTTTAGGCGGTATATTCCCATTTCTCGTTAGTGCGATAACGATGCGGGCGGTCGGTGATGCTGCGTTTGATATGATTAAAGAGATTCGGCGTCAATTCAAAGAAATTCCAGGTCTCTTGGAAGGTACCGGAAAACCGGATAATGCTCGCTGTGTTGAAATAGCTACTACTGCGGCTTTAAAGCGCATGGTGTTACCCGGAGCTTTGGCGGTATTCGCACCAGTGGTGGTAGGTTTTTTAATAGGGCCGGAAGCACTGGGCGGCATGTTGGGCGGCGCACTGGTTAGCTGTGTCTTACTAGCCCTGACCATGGCGAATGCTGGAGGAGCTTGGGATAATGCGAAAAAGTATGTGGAGAAAGGCAACTTTGGCGGTAAAGGGAGTGATGTCCATAAAGCGGCTGTTGTCGGCGACACCGTCGGAGACCCGTTTAAAGACACCTCTGGACCGGCTATGAATATCTTGATTAATGTTATGGCCATTGTCAGTTTAGTGATTGCACCATTAATTGCGTAATCATGGTTCTAAACGCCACTTTTAACTTATGTTAGGGGTGGCGAATTCTCTGCTATGCTTAAGCTGATGATTTGAACGAAAAACCTAGTGGCAGCTGTGAGCGAATCCAATCTATACCAAGACTTTTCTGAATTAGATGACGAAGTAAAGCAAGAGTTTTACTCGGATGTTAAAGATTGTGTTAGAGATATAAATGATTGCTTGCCGCTGTTGTCTTCGGAAGATGCGCAAGTATTGATTAACCGGCTATTTCGCTCTATTCACACCATAAAAGGAAACTGCAATATGGTGTTTTTGGAGCCGTTCGTACAAACCACTCATACCATTGAAGAGTTAGCTCAAGATATTCGTAACCAACAGGTGTCCTACTCTCCGATTTTGGTTCGATTACTAATCTCTGGGATTAATGCCGTCGATGAGCTGCTCGCTAAATTAATGCAACAACAAGCTTTTGAGGCGCAAGTGTTAGCAAAAGTTGAAAGCTTGTTTACCCACGTAAGAAGTGTCGACCCAGGACGCCAACTTGAAGAAGCAATGCGTGCTGAGCAGGCGATTAATGACGGCCACTTTAGTTTGAATCTCGTTGCCGTTAGTCAATTTGAAGGGGAAGCCTTTTCCATTTTCGACGCCACAGATATGGAGTTTTTCCATTACTTATCAGAGTGTCAACATGTCGTTGATGACTTGCACGAAACGCGAATGAAAGTGTTGTTGGATTTAACTCAATCATTAAATTTAATGTTGCCGGAGCCAGAAGATCAGGACCAGTTGTTAGCCGCTGTTTATGTGTATGAGTTCTTTCGAGTTGTTAAAGGTAAAGATGCTGATCAAACGCGCCGTCGGGTTTTTTCAGCGGGAAGTATGTTGGCGCGGATCCCAGGTTGGACTCGAGCGTCAGAGCTGGTATTTCAGTCTAATGAAAAGTTTGATGGCAGTGGTTTTCCTCGGCAGCTGGCCGGAGATGCAATTGCAGCCGGCGCGAAAATAATTGCCTTAGCCGACCACTTTATCACCCAGGCGCTTGAGCATCAGGAGCTCGGTTACAAGAAAAGCTTATTTCAAGCGGTCAAAAGTATTAATCAATTGGCGGATATTGATTATTCGCAGGATCTTATCAACGTTTTTAACCAAATTATTAAACGCGACTACTTAACTAAATTGCAGTGGTAATGACAGCTAAATAAACCTTTGTTGAACTCATCTGCGTTTATAACCTTTGAGTTTATAAGAAGGAGAGTAAAAGTATGAGACTTTTAGCTGCGTTATTTTTTGGGGCCGGCGCCGTTGTAGTTTTAATGATTGTTATGAGTCAAATGGTGAACGCGAATTCGAGTCAAGGTAATGTTTACCAACCACTTGCTGAAGTTGATATTCTAGAAAGAACATTGGTTACTAAAATCCGGCCAACTAAAGAGGTACCGCCAGAACCAAAGCAGGAGCCTTTGAAGCAACGGGTTCAACAGCCGCCGCAAGATATTAAGCGGGTAAAACCACAACTGGTTGCACCGATTCAAAGTGCTCAATCCTTCCATATTGCTTTGGGGCCCGATGTTGATACCCGTTCGTTGATCGGTGACTCGATAACAGCCGAACAGGACACCCTTGCCGATAGCTTTGCGATGGTAAGCCGAGTAGAGCCTATTTATCCCGTTGATGCGCGAATAAAGGGACTAGAAGGCGAAGTGACGCTGCGGCTTGAGGTAGATAACGCAGGGAAGGTAATTGCGGTTGAGGTTCTTAAAGCTACCCCAAAGGGTGTTTTCGAGCGCTCTGCAATGCGTGCAGTTTACCAGTGGAACTTTAAGTCCAGTGGTGCTGAGTCGGTGGCTGGATTTCATGAAGTTTCGTTATCATTTGCGTTGGATCAAGCCGGATAACCCAGAAAATAGGCAATAAAAAAGGAGGCTTCTGCCTCCTTTTTCAATCAAACGGATGAGTTACTCAGCCATTTCTTTCAATTTCTTCAATGGACGCACTTTAACTACTGTGCGAGCAGGTTTTGCTTTGAAAACCGTCTCTTCGCCAGTGAAAGGATTAATACCTTTACGTGCTTTAGTCGCTGGCTTGCGTACAGTTTGTACTTTAAATAAGCCTGGCATAACAAACTCACCACAGGCACGCTTTTTGATATGGCGCTCAATAAGGCCTGATAATTCGTCAATAACGGCTGAAACTTGTTTACGGCTCAGCTCTGTGCTTTCCGCAATTTCATTCAGCATTTGTGATTTGTTGTAGCGATCTTTGATTGCGGTTGCTTTCTTAGCGGCCGCTTTTGGCGCTGCTTTTGGTGCCGCTTTTTTTGCCGCAGCTTTTTTAGGTGCCGCTTTTTTCTTTGCTGGTGCTTTTTTTGCAGCTACTTTTTTCGCCGGTGATTTTTTTGCCGCAGCCTTTTTCTTAGCTGGCGCCTTTTTCTTTTTAACAGCCATGATGTGAAGCCCCTTGTCTGTGGTTGGTGTTTTTAATTTGTTTGGCTTTTGAGTCCAAAACTAGACAACAAAACTTTTATACTAAATTCCCGCTGAAATAAAGAAAAAAAGCAAAAAAACCTATTTTTTTCGTATTTTTTTTGCATATTGGCGCAGAGTTGTCATTTACGGCGACGGCTAAGGTGAACTCGGTGAGAAGCTATGCGTACTTTACTTAGCGGCGGCTTATTTGGATTGTTCATTATAACCATTGCAGTTGATTGTCGAATGTATTGGTGGTGCCGCAAAATCATTCATCATTGACAAGCACAACCAGCGGCTTATCTTTGCGTTTTTGAGGCCCTAGTTTGACTCATCGCTGAATAAGCTCTTGGCTGGCGAGAGCGGATGTTGATTAACCATCGAGCGATGATTCATAGTGAATAAAGGCGAACAGTGCAATGGAGTTGATGCTAGCCTTAGCGTTGATAAACGTTGAAGAGAGATGGATTGAAGATCCAGCGTTTGAAGACAGCACTCTTAAAAAGAGTACGCGTAAAGTGTCCTGACCTTTCAAGCTGGTAGGACGTTTCTGGCTGGTTGAGCGTTGGTTTATGGCTAAAGAAAAAGGTTAAGGTAAGCCGCTTGCCATGATAGGGTAGCGTCCTGACTGGCTTTTTGCCGCGGTTTTCTCAAATTAAAAGTGTCAAATCAATCGAGCCAAATCATTCATGGCAAATCGGT
>JABXHQ010000142.1 GCA_013373545.1 Gammaproteobacteria bacterium | reverse complement strand
CGCATTGAAGCGGTGGGAACGCGTGCGAGTGTGTCAATTCCGAAAGGGACTAAAGTGGTCGATGTCGCTGGCAAAACCATTATTCCTGGCATTATTGATGTGCATGCCCATGGCAGTCAAGCACGTGATGAGTTAGTACCCGAACAAAACTGGGGTAATTATTCCAGCCTTGGTTTTGGGGTTACCACTATTCATGATCCATCAAACGATAGCTCGGAAATATTTGCGGCTTCAGAAATGCAGCGGGCGGGTATTATTCGTGGTCCACGGATCTACTCAACTGGTACCATTCTTTACGGTGCAAAAGCACCCGGTTATCGAGCTAATATTGACAGCTATGAAGATGCTGAGTTTCATGTTCAACGGTTAAAAGATATTGGCGCAATTTCCGTTAAAAGTTATAACCAGCCACGTCGCGATCAACGTCAGCAAGTCATCGCAGCCGGTCGTAAATTGGGTATTATGGTTGTTCCGGAAGGCGGCGCAAAATTTTACGCTAATATGACTCAGGTAATTGATGGACACACTGGTATTGAACATGCGTTGCCGATAGAAAAAGCCTATGATGATGTTAAGCAATTATGGTCACAAACCGAGAGCGGGTATTCGCCAACCTTTGTAGTCGCCTACGGTGGTTTAAGCGGCGAAACCTATTGGTATGACCGAACCAACGTTTGGCAGAACGAGCGCTTAATGCGCTGGACACCAAAGTATTTGGTGGAGCCCGCATCCATTCGTCGCACCCATGCCCCCGACAATCATTACAATCACTTTAAAGTAGCTAGCTTCGCAAAAGAGTTACGTGACAAGGGAGTTCGAGTAGTGATTGGTGCGCATGGGCAACGTGAAGGTTTAGCCGCGCACTGGGAAATTTGGATGATGAATCAAGGTGGTTTCACGCCTTGGGAAGCATTACGCGGTGGTACGTTTGATGGCGCGAAATATCTTGGTATGGACCAAGACATTGGTTCGATTGAAGTGGGTAAACTTGCTGATTTAGCGATTATTGACGGTGATCCATTGAGTGATATTCGGCGCACTGAGTTTGTCGAATATACCATGATTAATGGTCGACTATTTGATGCAAAAACTATGAATGAAGTCGGCACTGAGAAAGCAACGCGTGAGCCGTTCTTCTTCGAACGACTCAACTTAAGTGGTATGCCAGAAGCAACCTCTAAGGCCGTTGAGCTGAAACAGCAGATGCATCATTGGCGTCACTAAAACGGTGATCGAACTTACACCGTTAAAAGCCAGTCAGAATCCTGACTGGCTTTTTATTTTGGAGTGGATTTGTCATACTTAACTCCATATTTAAATTTATGTTTCAATAAGAAGTTAGAGTAATTATGAGCCAATACACAATTGAAGTTGGGAAGCCTTGGGATCAATCTCAAAAGCAACAATGGCTTGAGAATCAAAGCGTAAAAAGAAGTTATCAAAAAGATGTATTAGAGCCTTTGTCGAGCATCAAGCAGCACTTTACTGCACATCACTATGGTGCACTGCCTTATGAACCAGAGCGTTATCCGCTTTGGGCATTAACCACAAAAAATTGGCAAGCTGACGCACAAACTGTATTAATCACAGGTGGTGTTCATGGTTATGAAACCAGTGGTGTTCTAGGCGCATTAGCGTTTGCGAAATCTCACGCGCGTGAGTACGAGTCAAAATTTAATTTTATTATCGCGCCTTGTATTAGTCCATGGGGTTACGAAACGATTAACCGTTGGAATCCGGCGGCGGATGATCCGAATCGCTCCTTTGCCGGTTCCGGTTCGACTCCAGAGTCATCACAGTTGATTGCATTTTTACGCGCGCTTGAAGTGTCGATTGATATTCATTTTGATCTTCATGAAACAACCGATACCGATAACACCGAATTTCGTCCGGCAAAAGCGGCGCGCGATGGTGTTGCATATGAAGCGTGGCAAATTCCCGATGGTTTTTATACGGTCACCGATACATCGCGCAATCAATTAGCCTTTCAGCAAGCAATTATTGACTCAGTTAAACAAGTCACTCATATCGCACCAGCTGATGAGCAAGGCCGTTTAATTGGTGTGCCTATTCTGAGTGAAGGGGTCATTGAATATGATAAAAAATCTTTAGGTTTGTGCGGTGGTTTAACGAGTGGCGTTTATACGACGACCACTGAAGTTTATCCCGATAGCCCCAAAGTCGATGCCGAAAACTGTACGGCTGCACAAGTCGCGGCGATTTGTGGTGGACTCAATTTTTTATTAGCAAAATAACTAATTAGCTAATCAACTTAGGTTTGTGGTTGGAAGGAATTATAACCAAGTGAGCGTTTTTAACTGAATCGTTCCTTCCAGTTTACCACCGCGATACTGGGCTATTTTAATCGGAACAAAACCGAGCTCAGGGGCTAACCACATAGTGATTGACTTACCATGTTGATACTCTGGTTGTTGGCTCCAAACAACGGTTTTTAATTTACCCAGCGGCGTCTCTATTTCTTCACTACCTTCATTGATAAAAATGTACTGGGTTAATTCGCCTTTGTAGCTTACGCGAATCGCTTGTTTGCGTTTGTCGGACGTTGCATGTAAGCGTACCATTAATTGATAGCTTAAGTGATCATACACGGCGTTGGGCAGGTCGAGAGTCCAAGTGCTGTTATTTTGACGGCCGAGTTCTTGATTCTTTTGCCAATCAAATTGACTCTCAATTACGCGATCATCTTTAAAAGAACGTTTAGTGATCGAGTGATAGTCTAGCGGTTGGATGAGCTGCTCATTAATAGTAAATAGCGAGCGCTCTTCAAAAAAATATTTGTAGTACCACTTACGAATGGTAGTGGATTGAGAAAGCTGCCAGCGACCCTCGGCAGTGGGTTTTAAAGTACGCGAAGCAGTCCCCATTTTGTCATCACCGTCAATAATATCGTATTGTGCTTGGTACGGTTTGAGCAGCGCTTGATAAGCCGGTGACAGTGTGTTGGTATTCGCGGTAGCGAAAGCAGCCGGAATGAGAAAGCACCAAGACAGGCAAACACAAAGCCAACGTGACGGTGAACCGCCGGGTAAATAATTACTGCTTGCTTTGCTGTGTGTCGTCATATCACTTTGACCCAATAGTGGTGGAATTCCCTTAATTACAACCGTTAGGTAACGATTAGCGGTGTCGATAACTCCTCATCATTAAAGTAGACATTATCATGTTGTAACCTTAATTGCCCCTGAACGAGCCAAGAAACTACTTGCGGGTATAGACGGTGTTCCAAAGTCTTCAGCCGTTCAACTAAAGACTGCTCAGTATCCTGTGCTGTGATTGGGGTTTTGATTTGCGCAATGACAGGACCGCCATCAAGTTCCTCTGTAACAAAGTGCACACTCGAGCCGTGCTCGTGGTCGCCGGCTTCGAGCGCTTTTTGGTGGGTGCGAAGGCCCGGGTACTTGGGCAGTAAAGACGGATGAATGTTAATCAGCTTGCCTTTAAACTGTTGTACTAACTGGGGTGTCATTATGCGCATGTAGCCCGCCAGAATAATCCAGTCGGGTTGCCAAGTATTAATAACCTTAGCTACTTCTGCGTCAAATGCTTCGCGAGTGGGGTATTGTGTATGGTCGACAACTTGGGTGGCTATATTGGCGGCGCTTGCCCGGGTTAAACCTTGCACCTGCGGGCGGTTACTGAGCACGCCCACAATTTCAAACGTTTGGTGGGCTTGTTGTTGCTCAATTAACGCCTGCAGGTTGCTGCCGGCACCGGATATTAATACTACCAGTCGAGGAGGCTGGTTCATGCCTTGGAAAACCTTATTCAATTGCGATTAGTTCATTACGACTTGATGCGACGAAGTTTGTGCATCAATTTGACCTAATAACCAAGCGTTTTCACCATGTTCATTAAGCGCGGCAATTACCTCTGCGCTTTGCGCGGCAGGAACCACAACCACCATGCCAACGCCACAGTTGAAAGTGCGATACATTTCGCTTAGTTCAACGTTGCCATTTTCTTGCAGCCACGCAAAGATTGGCGGCAATTCCCAGCTATTGGTGTCAATGGTAGCTTGGGTATTGGCCGGCAGCACACGCGGGATATTTTCCGTGAAGCCACCACCGGTAATGTGGGCTAAACCATGGACATCGAAGCGCTTAATTACATCGAGCAATGACTTAACATAAATTCGCGTTGGCTCTAATAGTGCTTTTCCTAATGTGGTATCGGCAAAGGGTTGGTTCAGATCAGCACCCGACACTTCAATAATTTTACGAACTAAGGAATAGCCATTCGAGTGCGGACCACTGGAAGCCATGGCGATAATATGGTCGCCTTCGCTAATAGCATTACCATCGAGAATTTTCGACTTTTCGACGATCCCAACGCAAAACCCAGCAAGGTCATAGTCGCTACCTTCATACATTCCAGGCATTTCGGCGGTTTCGCCGCCTACTAGCGCACAACCGCTTAGCTCACAGCCTTTACCAATGCCGTCAACCACTGCGGCGGCAATATCAACGTCGAGCTTACCGGTGGCATAATAGTCGAGGAAGAATAGTGGCTCAGCACCACCAACAATCAAGTCATTGACACACATCGCGACTAAATCTATACCGATAGAGTCGTGAATTCCGGCGTCCATCGCGAGTCGTAATTTAGTGCCAACTCCATCAGTTCCTGAAACCAATACAGGTTCTTGATAACCTTTGGGCAGCTCAAAGAGTGCACCGAAACCGCCGAGGCCAGCCATCACTTCGGGGCGGCGGGTACGCTTGGCAACACCTTTAATTCGGTCGACTAAAGCATTACCAGCATCGATGTCGACGCCAGCGTCTTTATAACTAAGAGAAGGTTTTGAGTTTTGTTCTGACACGGCTTGGTTCTCAGCTTTAAAATTTGGCGCCATTTTATCACGCAACTTCGCCAGATACGAGGGAGAAACCTGCCAATAACTCGACTATACTGCATCTAAACAATAAAAAGGGGAAAGCGGTGAGTCGTTGTTTCATCCGCCTACTGTTCATCTTATTTTTGACGCCTTGGGCCGCCGCTGTCGAACTACGACCGCTGGTGGTCACAGACTCTGACCAACAAGCGGCTTGGTCGGCGCTGTTTTTTCTAGCCGATCCCGACGAGCGGTTGTCGCTAAATGAGGTCAAGCGCTCTATCGACTTTAGTCATTTAGGTCCCACGCAAAGTGGTATCCATTTGCGTTTAGCCGATGCGTCCCCGTTGTTATGGCAACGTTGGGGAAAGCGTGATATTCCATCGTTTGGTTATCAATCAGGCAGTCAGTGGGCCTTGTTACCCTTGCGAAATGAAACCAATAGCACGCAGTCACGAATTATCAGTATCAGTGCTCCGATTCTGGACGAAGTCGATATCTTTGTGTTTACACGAGATGCGGCCGAACGCCACTACCGCAGTGGCAATTTAATACCCCCCAAGCAGCGCGTCACACAAACCACAGTGCCGAGCGGAATTATTGTATTGCCACCGCAATCGAATGCGTTAGTGCTGTTTCGAACCCGCAGTGAGACAGCCTTACACTGGCCCGTTAAGTTGACCCAGTCGCGCGAATTCAGTTCACAGCAACGTGCTGATTTGGCGCTCGAAATGCTATTTTATGGCTTGATCTTGGCTTTGGTCATTTCCCAATTTACCCATTACATAATTAATCACCGCCAATTTACTCTTTGGTATGGCTTTGCGGGCATGAGTATTTTGGCATTTTTTGCTTCGATTTCCGGTGTGGGGACTTTGTATATCTGGGGCGAGTGGGGGATCTTCGCACGCGATGTGATTGTCTATACCTTGATTATGATGTTTATCGCGACTTGTGGACTCGGTATTCAAGTGATGAACATTAAAGACAACCTACCAAAGCTCAATATACTGCTGCGCGTTTTGCAATACCTCGCATTAATTTGGTTGCTACTGTTGGTGGTGCTTGGCTACTCCATTGCCATTATTTCATTGATGATTTATTCCGCAGTGGTGTGTTTAGGTTTTGTGGCGCTCGGCGGGTTTTTGTGGCGCCACCGCAGCCGCGAAGGAAAATTTTATGTTATTTCTTGGGCGCCATTTTTTGTCACGGGCGCGATTTTCATGTTGAGCAAAATTGGTTTGACTTACTGGGAACCGGTAATTGCACGGTTAATGCAAATGGCGGCTGTGTTTCAATTGTTGGTTTATTTTTACTACCAAAGCTCAACTTTCGCACAACAGTCTGAAGCGCTATTAAAAAGTCGTGAAGAAGCTTTAGTGTTAGAAAAGAATTATTCGGCTAAGTTAGAACAAGAAGTGGATGATCAAACTCGTGCACTGAATATCGCTAATCAGCAGTTGCAACAAATGAATATGATTGATGCTTTGTCTGGGGCGTACAATCGAACCTATTTCAATCAAGAGTATCCAAAAGAAGTTAAACGCGCACTGCGCCATCAGAGTCACTTGAGTTTACTGCTGATCGATATTGATAGTATCCAAAATATCAATGAGCACTTTGGCCATATGGCGGGAGACAAAGCGATTCGTACCTTAAGTGAAATGATAAGCCAAGTAGCCCAGCGCGAGACGGATTGGTTGGCTCGTTTTAACGCCGATCGTTTTGTTGTGGTGCTTCCTGATACGCCGCTGACGCATGCTGATGACTTAGCTGAGAAAATTATGGCGCGATTAGATAGTGTGGCACTGCGCAATGAAGATAATCTCGAATACAGCTTTACCATGTCGATAGGGGTAAGCTCCGATCGTCCACAAGATGATCGCGATCCGTTCTATTTACTCGATAATGCGGAGCAGGCGCTGCGCCATGCAAAGCAAAGAGGAACCGGCCGCATTTGGGTGTACGAGCAGCCGAGCTAGGGAATCCGCGTACGACGCTTTCTTATGGTCAAGAAAGGGTCATATTTCACTGTTAAACTCCACCTTATAATATCTAGTAATAATACCCAAAAAATGTAATCTTTTTGTAATATTACTGCCATATAGTGGCGCGCTCTTAGTAAAGTTTAATCTTTTGATGGAGTTCTAATGGCCAACTATTCAAACGCTCATAATGGTGCTCATCAACCCAGTGAGGTTGGTGGTTTTTCTTTTAGCGCGTGGCTGGGGGTTGCTGCGCTGAGCCGCATTTTGCCACCATTGATGCTCGCGTTCCTGATGCTAATTAACTGGTGTCATGCGGATTCGTTGCGTCTACACGGGTCCAATACCGTAGGGGAAAAATACGCACCGTTATTGATAGAAGGGTTTTTAAAGCATCAAGGCTACGTGTTAATTTCCACCAAACCGGGCGCCGTTGCCGTCGAGAAACAAATTGTGGCTACGGACTCGAATACGCAACAACAATTTATTGTCGATTTAAAAAGTCATGGCTCGTCGACGGGCTTTGCTGATTTGCTTGCGAAAAAGACTGACATTGCGATGTCTTCAAGACCGGTTAAGGCGGCTGAGTTGGAGGCTCTGCAGGCGTTATATCCGAACCTTGAGCGAGCGGCAATGGAGCACATTATTGCGTTTGACGCTTTAGCCGTGATTGTCCATCCTGACAATCCTATTAACCATTTAACGCTTGCCCAGTTAGCTCAGATTTTTGCCGGTGAAATTGATAATTGGCAAGCGCTAGGTGGAGCGGATCAACCGTTATCCATTTTGGCTCGCGACGATAATTCCGGCACCTATGATACATTCAAGTCATTAGTTCTAAAGCCAAATGAGCGTAAGTTAACGCCACAGGCTAAGCGGTTTGAATCATCATCACAATTGACGCAACAAGTGCTGACGACTCCGGGCGCAATTGGGTTTGTGGGGATTTCGCATACCGCGGAGAGTAAAATATTGGCGATTGCGACCGCGCCAGGGGCCTCTGGAATTAAGCCAGACCAATACACCATCGGAACTGAAGATTATCCGTTGTCGCGACGCTTATATTTGTACGCGCCAACCCTTACCCAAGGGAGCGCAGCAAAAGCGTTTATTGAGTTTGCGGTGAGTGAAACCGGTCAGCGGTTAGCCAAAAATGCCGAGCTAATTTCCTTTTTCCCTACTAGCAGTCGGCCGCGTTTGGATCAGCGCAATCTACAACGAGAGTATCGGAATCTCGCATTGTATGGTCGTCGTTTATCGGTTACTTTGCGGCTCGATAATAATCAACTGGATGGCAAGACTCGGCGCGATTTGGCGCGGATAGTTAGTTATCATCAACAAAATCCGCACAATCGTATTGTGCTAGCGGGATTTTGGGACGACCCTAAGTTGTCGTCAAGTAGCCAGCAGCAACTGGCAACTTGGCTCGAAGTACTTAAGCAAGCTCTCAACGAAGCTGCATTAGAGCCTTGGTTGGTCTCCGGAGGCTTCCTTCCGATTGAAAATAACCAAGTAGAGCAAGGTCGAGCGCTGAACCGACGCGTTGAAGTTTGGGTATTATGAGGCGCTCAACGTCAATTTTCGCGGACTAAAAGCATGGCATTGCCAGCGGATAGGGCCGCGATAAAACGTGAAGTGTCCCTCAAGCCTTTG
>JABXHQ010000137.1 GCA_013373545.1 Gammaproteobacteria bacterium | reverse complement strand
GGCACCGTCGCCGTTAATATAATAGGTTTTAAAGTCTTGACCGAAAGCACTATTGGTATATTGTACAAAAAATAAAAACAACTCTTGCTGTGGCTCATCACTGCTCTCAAGGCGACATCCGCTGAGTGGTAGTAATAGCGCCATTAGCACGCCGCCGAGAAGCCATTGTTTATTGAAATTACTGATTGCTGCTCGCATAAAATATTTCCTTGTGAGTATGGTTTACCTCGTTTAACGCATACTAGCCGCTGTGGTTGACATGAATAAAGTATGATTTTGAGTAAATTTTAATTTTGACTCATAATGAGATTCACTGACATGGGCGCTTACTGTAAGATTACGGATATGCGATAGAGTTAATCGCTTTTATGCTAACGGACTAACAAACAATATAGTTGGAATCAGAGAGCGGGATCAATGAACTAGGATCTTTGCTCTGGGATCAATAGCCTGAGAACCGTGGACGGTTGAACTTATTTTCTTGGTGGAAATATGCTGCAAAAACAATTAGTGATTGGACTCTTTATAGCTTGTTTATTGGGTTGTCAAAGCGCTCTGCCACCAGGCACCGATAGCACCTTAACGACCGAGCAGCGTGACGATTACGTCACCAAGATGTGTCAAGAACATGATTGTCAGTACAATGTCCGTGTGGTGCTAAAAACAGCACAGGACGAGTTATACGATCAAACGTTTTCGGCAATGGCCGTGGTGCAAGATAATGGCGCAATGGTAGTTGCCGGGCAGACGTTATATTTTGAAGCCGATGTTGATGGCGATCGTTTAACCAACTTTAAACGCGTTGAGTCGGTCACTGCACCGGAAAAAACGATTATTGCCAAGCTTCGACAAATGAAGGATGGGGCGATGATGTTAACGCTGACGAACCCGTTTGGGCGCGCTTTAAGAATCAACATGGGCATTATGCCGCTCAATAAGGAAACGCTGTACGCAACTTCGAGTTGCCCGGTTATTGCTGGTGGCCGCAGTTTCGAGCTATGGCCCTATCCGATCTTTCAAGTTTGGTTAGGTGATATGACATTATTAAATAACGATGCGGACATGAGTTGTCGTTAAGGAAATCAGAAATATATGGAATATCGAGCAGGCTTTCGAAAATACAAAATAATGTTGTGGTTGGCCGCAGCCTTTTTTCTCTTCTGCGCTATTATGGCCTGGCGCGCTGATCAGCGTGGTGCCGCATTGTGTTTTGTTGCATTTTTGCCGTTTGTTATTTATTCATTGGTAAGTTACTCGCATATTATTATAAGTGACAAAATGATTCGTGTAGTCGCTTTATTCTCTGAGTATCAAATGACTTGGTTAGATGTAAAGCGTCTTGAAGTTGGACCTCAAGGCACTTTGGTTTTTTATAGTCGTGATAATAATCGATTGGTAGCACCGTCACTGAATCTCTGGAGCGGTCAACAGTCTCGCCCAGCGCGCGATTTTCTCTCAGAACAACTAACCCTTTTCGAAACGCCTATTCGTCGCAGTGCTTGGGCAGACTATAAAATTCACAAAGGCGTTAAATTAAAATAGCGCAAGATCGGTCAAGTTTTCTTTCTCTGGCTGCGTTAGTCTATTGTGCTTAGCACTAGGAGGTATGGTGGACAAGCAACGCTACCGGCAGGTTTTAACCTACATTGAGCAGCATTTGGATGAGCCTTTAGATTTAACTCATTTATGTGCCGTTAGTGGATTGTCTAAATATCATTTTCACCGTCAGTGTTCGGCTGTCTTTAAGGTTCCTGTTATTACCTTAGTGAAGTTACTCAAGCTTAAACGTGCCGCACAGCAGTTGGCTTTTCGACCATTGCTTAAGGTTATCGATATTGCGTTAGTTTGTGGTTATGACACTCATGAAGGCTTTTCGCGAGCATTCAAGCAATATTTTGCTTTATCGCCACGGGACTTTCGTCGCGCACCTGATTGGACTTATTGGCAAACGCATTATGAGCCGATTGCGTTATTAAGAGAGAGTATTATGAGCGATATTGATTATCTGGTTGAGTTGGTGGATTTTGATCAAGTGACTCTGGCAACGTTTGAACATCGCGGCGCGCCAAATACCTTGTGGCAGACGTTACGAGACTTTATTGATTGGCGTAAAAGTGAGTCATTAGCGCCGGCTCGTGCACGTACTTTCAACTTGGTCTATGACGATCCAAGAACTACCGCTGCCGATGACTACCGTTTTGATTTAGGATGTGAGGTATCGCACTCCGAAAACTTTACCGATCGCCGCGTTGTTAAAAAAACTATTCCGGAGGGGCGCTGCGCGCGTATTCGCTATGTAGGCAGTGACGATGGCATTAGCGCTGCAGTAGATTATCTTTATTCACACTGGCTACCCAAGACGGAGCATTCACTACGTGACTTTCCATTGTTTTTTGAGCGCGTACGTTTTTTCCCTGAAGTTGCTGAAGCGCACGCGGTAACGGACATCTTTTTACCCATCGAGTAAGGGGCTCCGAGAGCCGATGAGTCTGAGGAAAGTTTAAGGTTTTACCGAGCAAATTGGTGTAGGATTATCGCCTAGACTTTTTCTTAACTTGATAATAAGCAATGACCCATAAAGTATTTTCCACCCAAGAGCAGTCGCTGATTGAGCAGTTAATGCTTAATCGGCGCGATGTTCGAGGGAATAATTTTTTAACGACGCCGATTTCTGATACGGTGATCGAGCAGTTGTTGTATAGCGCGACTTTGGCGCCATCGGTGGGCTTTTCGCAGCCATGGGAGTTTGTGGTTATCCGCGATGTGACGACAAAACGAAGAATTCGGGATAACTTCTTGACGGAAAATGCGGCGGCAAAAGAGCAGTTCTCAGAGTCGCAGCAAACCTTATATCAACAGCTCAAGTTGGATGGGATCATGGAGGCGCCGGTTAATATTGCTGTTTTCTATACCCCGGCGAAACAACCCGTTTTAGGACAAACTTCAATGCTCGAAGCGGGTGAGTACAGTACGGTTTGCGCGATTCAAAATATGTGGTTGATGGCGCGAGCTATGAACATTGGGTTGGGGTGGGTAAGCATTTTGGACCCGGAGCATGTGAAATCGGTTTTGAACGCACCGGCTACCCATAAACTTATCGGTTATTTGTGTATTGGTCATGTGAAAGAGTTTTATTCGCAACCGGAACTCGAAACCTTGAAGTGGCAAAAACGTAAACACTTAGATGATTTAATTATCCGCGAGCATTATTAATATGAGCATTAAAACTCTAGATTCAACCATTGAGTATTTCGGCCAGTGTCATTGCCAAGCGGTGCAATTTTCATTTAACAGTGAGTTGATTAACTCGGCTTTGCAATGTAATTGTTCGATTTGTCGACGTAAGAATTTAATTATGTCACTCACGCGTATCGCGAGCGAACACTTTACTATTCTGGCGGGCAAAGATAATTTAGCCCTATACCTTTGGGGTGATCACGATGTTAATCACTACTTTTGTAAAACCTGTGGGGTCAGCCCATTTTCTGATATTAACTGTGAGCCGTTTGGCTATCGTATCAATCTCGGTTGTGTCGATAGTTTAGATTTAACTCAATTAAGTATTACTCATTTTGATGGGCGTAATGAGTTATAGTGTGCTGTTGATTGCGTTTAAATGCTAAGAAGAGTGAACATGAAACCAATAAAGATTATTCCAATATTATTATCGCTGCTTATTCTAGGATGCTTGCAAGTCGATGAAGAAGCTTTAGAAGATATCAGCTACCGACAGAATAATGTCGCTTTAACGCTCCCGTACAGCTGGCAGATCACTGAAGACCAAAGTGAACTCGACTATCGTTTTCTATTTATTGAAAGCGCGGGTGATGCGGTAGTGCGTATTGAGGGCTTTCCACAAGAAGATGATTTTACTTTGGATGATTACATTCAATTATCAACCCAATTGCTAGCGCAAGAGTCCGATGAATTGATTAAGTTTTCTTACGACGGTAATAAGCAGTTGATTCAAGAAAATATTGGCGGGCAAATGCAAGAGGGGACTGAAGTTAAAATCCAGGTGGCGGTTGTTGGAATGAAGGTGCCGCATATTCAACAGTACTTTCAAGTGGATTTAAATGATTTTTCGTATTTTATTTTGGTGCAGTCGGAAGTCTCTGAGTATAAGTCGATCAAAGACGACATCAAAAAAATACTGGCTAGTTTTAGCGTATTCTCTGGCCCCGATATTCAAGAGCTGGCTGAGTGAGTCTAACACCTATGGTTGATGCAAAGTTCACTCTGCGTACTGCACAAGAAGGTGATATTGCCGAGATGCACCGGGTGCGTTTAGCCGTGCGCGAAAACCGGTTAACCTCCAGCGTTATCAGTGCTGAAGATTATCGCCGTGAAATCACTGAGACAGGCAAAGGGTGGGTAATCGTTAAGGATGCACAAGTCGTAGGTTTTGCTGTGGCCAATCGGCAAACGGCATCGATTTGGGCTTTGTTTATTGCGCCGGGTTTTGAAGGTTGTGGGCTGGGCCGTCAGCTGCTGGCGGTTATGGTGGATTGGCTGTGGCAGCAGGGCGCACAGCGTGTTTCTTTAACCACGGAGCCGAATACCCGCGCGGCAGCTTTTTATACCGCTGCGGGTTGGCGTAATCAAGGTCTACAAGAAAACGGCGACTGCCTTTTTAGCTTACTCCGTTAATCTGCTAGGCCGCCACTTGGTAAACCTCTTCATCGATGTTGTTGCCTCGATTATTGAGTTTGCGCGGCTAGATAATCGGCAACCGCTTGATAAGCCGGTAACGAAGTGGGATCGATCTGCGCGTTTTTGGCACTCGGAAATGAAGCCAAACGCACAATAACCATTTGTGCGGTCGGATCAATATAAATCGTTTGACCATGAACCCCTCGCGCGGCAAAAGCTTGATGTGAATTATGCAAAATCCACCACATGCTGCGATAGCTACCTCCGCTTAGCGATGAATATCCGGCTTGTTTAAAAGCTTGCTTATCACCCCCTCGCTGCAAGCTTTCAACCACACTTTTGGGAAATACCTGTACGCCATTTAAGGAGCCTTTGTTTAACACCAGTTGTCCTAACCGTGCTAGATCGCGCAAGCCCGCACTGAGTCCGCCGCCGGCAAAAGGTGTTCCTTTACCATCAACGGTCATATAAGCATCTTGCTCCGCGCCCATTTTTTGCCAAATTTTTTGGCTGAGTAGTTGGGTTAAGTTGGTGCCACTGACGCGCGCGATAATCCAACCTAAGGCATCGGTATTCACGGTTTTGTAGCCGAAGGCTTGGCCGTGGGGACCGGCGGCTTGGACGGTTTGTAAGTATTCAAAGTAGCCATTGGGGCCTTGGTAGTCGGGGGCTTTCGGTAATGGACTAGCCGCGGCAGAATAGGCCCAGATATCGGCTTTGGGATCGGCGTAATCTTCGCTGTAACGTAACGAGGTTGTCATATCCATTACTTGGCGCACGGTAGCGCTGCCAAAAGCACTGCCTTTTAGCTCGGGAACCAAGCTTGCCACCTTGGCATTTTCATTGAGCTTGCCTTCGGCAATAAGAATTTCGGCGAGCAAACCGGTAAGTGATTTGGTCATCGACATGGCGGCATGTTGGCCTTGTTCGTTTAAACAGCCGAAGTATTTTTCGTAGACTACTTTTCCTTGATGCAAAATAAGCACGCCATCGGTGTAGTTGGCGGCAAGCGAAGCGCGCCAAGTCATGGGCTGGGTAGCACCACTTGGGGTGAAAGTAATCATATCGATTTTATCATCCAGAGCGTAGGGCAATGGTATCGGAGCGCCGAGTCCACGACTGACTTGTTGCGTCGGCAATAATTCTCGAATATGACAAACGGTCCAGCGCAGTTTTGGAAAACTAAAATAGTTCGACTGCGGTTGCATAATTAATTTTTCGGGTGGCGGTGGTGCGCCAACCATCCACTGCAGCATTTGCGGATCGGAGGCCGCTGCGTCCAGTGCATGAGGCGGCTTAGCCAGCCCCTGTCGGCTAAAGATTAGGACGAGTGCAAGGGTCAGGGTCAAGGTGATGGTGGAGCGTAGAGTCGGCATCGTGATTTTCCTTTTTACTATGCGATGGAGACATTGGATTATCATGTTGTTGGGGGCTTTGTCTGTCAACTCTATTTGGCGCGTAAGTCTGGGATTAATGCTTCATTATTTAACTTCGCGATAGCAGAGTGAACCTAAGAATTATACGTCGTCACAATTAACTCAGAGGTTTTGGTGCTATCACTTTGCTGGGTCGCGCTGCACTGCCAATGATCATCTGGCAATGAGAACGACTTGGCGCTGCGCGTTGAAAAAAACTTATCGGAGAATCAAAAGGTTACTTCTGCAAGCCAAAAAAGATCTGGATCACTAATCGTATAAATGCTACTTATATAGGTAGTTATTGTTGTTTTGAGATAGAGTAGCGGAGCCAGTATTTTTTATCATGTCAAAGAAAGCCTCAATTAATCAAATACTTAAGCATCCAACCGTGTGGCAAGGGCGGCAGCGATTATCTTCGCAGCCGGTATGCTCTACGGGCTACGAGGCATTGGATCAACAGTTGTATGAGGGGGGCTGGCCGCAAGGGGCGTTGTCGGAATTATTGCTGCCAGCGCCAGGTGTTGGCGAGCTACGCATACTGACGCCCTTGTTAAAGCGTTTGTCACAGTCATCAGGCTACATTGTATTGGTCAATCCGCCTTTTATTCCCTACCCGCCAGCTTTGCGTCAGCAAGGCATTCAGATCGAGAAGGTGTTAGTGGTGCGTAGCGAAACGGTGGCGACAACGGTTTGGTCGGCCTATCAGGCTTTGGTGTCCAAGTCATGTGCGGCAGTGCTGACTTGGTTACCGGGCCGTGCGCCTTATCGCAGCGAAGTGCGTAAGCTCACTTTGGGTGCGCGTGAGGGGGCGGCTTGGGCCTTTTTATTGCGTGATGAGAGCGCTCACTTGCATGCATCGAATGCACAGTTACGGTTACGCTTAACGCCTTTGCCGCAAGGCGCGACACAAATAGCTATTATCAAGCAACGCGGTGGCTGGCAAGGCCGTCAGGTGGTGTTACCGTTACTGAGTGAGCAGCGCGCTTGGACCGCTTTACCAGCGGCTTATTGGCCTTGTTATCAGCCTTCTAAACCGGCCGATACCATGCTAACTCCCGCCCTAGCGAATGCGATCCCGCGGGCAATCGATAAGTGGTTACAGCAGGTATCAACGCCGACTTCGACAACACCGCCATCGATTCATTAATCGGATCTGAATATGTGGCTTTGTGTGCGCTTTGTCTTACTCCCTTTGGAATCTCTTTGGCTCAATGCTTCTGCGACGGCGGTGGCCGTGCGCGAACAAAATCAAATTGTTTGCGTCAACCAAGACGCTTACCAAAGTGGTGTTCGTCAAGGGCAAAGTGTGGCAACCGCATACGCCATGAATGAGGGATTACATCTTGTCGAGCGCCAAGTAGAACAAGAACGGGCCACACTGCAAAAAATGGCTTTGCAGTTATATCCTTTCTCGCCGGTGCTGAGCATTCAAGAGCCGGAATATTTATTATTAGAAATTGGCCGCAGCCTAACGTTATTTCATGGTTTGGATAATTTACTGCAGCAACTAAAAGCGGTTATTACGCAACATAAACTGACCCTGAGTCTTGGATTAGCGCCAACCCCTAAGGCGGCACAACTGTTCACGCAATTGCCCTGGCAGGCTTCGTATCAATTATGGGATGCGCGCACGAAAAGTTTTAATTTAGCAGCGGTAAAGCGTTTAATTGAACAACAAAGTGTTAGCCAGTTACCATTACCAAAGCGAACCTTGGCTAATATAAAATCGCTCGGTATTGACTCGTTAGCTGAGTTAATGCAGTTACCCAGTGCGGCTTTGAATAAACGCTTTGGTCGCCAGCTCGTAGATTATATTGAGCAGTTGTTAGGTCTAAAGCCGGATCCACAAAAGCGTTATGAGCCAACGGTTGAGTTTAATCAGACACTGAGTTTTTTAGACGTTATTCATCAGCGTGAAGCGTTATTATTTCCCATGCGCCGCCTGCTTGATGATCTGGTTTATTTTTTACGTTTGTATCAAAAAAGTGGTCAATCCTTAGTTTGGACATTACAAGATAATTATCATCAAAGCTCACAGTTCGAAGTGCATCTAACCGATGCGACGATTGACTTAAATCGTTACCTAGAATTAACCCGTTTACAGTTAGAATCGGTACAGTTAACCGGACCGATTGAATTAATTGGCTTAACGATGCCAAAGCTGTTTGAGCATCAAGCACAAACCTTATCGTTACTCGAGCATACGCAAGACTTTACTAGTGACTTACACTTTGCCAATAAAATTAAAGCCCGGCTGGGTCATAATAGCTGTCTCTGGTTAGTACAAAATAATGCTGTGATACCGGAGTTCAGTGGGCAGTTGAAGCCGCAAGTCTCAGAGCCAATAAAATCGAAAGCGCCGCCAAAGCGCCAAGGCACTCGGGTAAGCAATAAACCGGGTGCACGTTATCGAGCTCCAGATGAGTTGATTGATAACCAAGCACAAACGACAGCACTCGTTGATAGCAGTGGTTTGCCTCACGACAAAATACGTCCGAGTTGGTTGCTGCCGACACCGCAGGCGATTGGGAGCGATGCTCAGAAACTCTATTGGCATAGTCGTTTAACGATTGTTTCGCAGGTTGAACGAATTACCCATTACTGGTGGAAGAAAGCCATCGCCAGAGACTATTACATTGCGCAAAGCCAGCAAGGGCAGCATTACTGGATTTTCTACGATCAACATAAGCAATCTTGGTTTGTGCAAGGAGTGTTTGCTTGATGGCTGAATTAACCTCGTTGCAGTCAGAGCCGCTGGCTGCTTACGCAGAACTTTTTGTACGCAGTAACTTTTCCTTTTTAACGGGTGCATCACATCCAGAAGAGTTAGTGGCCGAAGCTATTCGACTGGGCTATCAGGCCATTGCAATTACCGACGAGTGCAGTTTTTCTGGTGTGGTGCGAGCGCATGTTGCGGCTAAGGAGCAACCAATAAAATTATTGGTCGGTGCCTATTTTAAGGTTAATTTGCTGAGCGAGCGCGATGCGGAAATAGTATTGCTGTGCCCAAATCGAAAGGCGTATGCGGAAGTCTCATCACTCATTACTTTAGCGCGCAGACGCTCGGACAAAGGACACTATCAAGTCTTTGCCTCAGACCTTGAACTTGCCCTAGATCATGTAATGGTGATTTGGCTACCAACGAAAAAAAACGGACTTGATAAAAAGCAACTGGCTCGACTGCAAAGCCTTTTTCCACAGCGGCTATGGATTGGTTATCATCGTTTGCTGCAATATGATGACTATCAGTACTACCAACATTGTTTAAGCTTAGCAAAACAGTTTGATCTACCCATGGTGGCGCAAAATAGAGTGTTAATGCATGAGCGCGATCGTTTAATGATGCAACATTGCTTAACGGCTATTCGCAGTAATCGCAGTGTACAGCAATTGGGTAGTCATTTACTGGCTAACGGTGAACAGCATCTACGCAGTAAAGCACGATTGCAAAAATTATATCCGGCGCCATTATTATTAGAAACGATGCGGATTGCTGAGCAGTGTCATTTTTCTCTTGATGAACTGCGCTACGATTATCCCGCTGAAGTGATCCCCAGTAATATCAAGCCGATTGATTATTTACGCCAGCTATGTGAAGCGGGGGCAAAGCAGCGTTGGCCAGAAGGTGCGTCAGAAAAAACTCAGGCAACGTTAGAGAAAGAATTATTAATGATTGCCGAGATGCGTTATGAACACTATTTTTTAACGGTGTATGACATTGTTAACTTTGCTCGTCAGCAAGGTATTTTGTGTCAAGGTCGAGGCTCCGCCGCTAACTCAGTCGTATGTTATTGCTTAATGATTACCGAGGTTGATCCCGAGCAAAGTGAGTTACTGTTCGAACGCTTTATTTCAAAAGAGCGCAATGAGCCACCCGATATTGACGTTGATTTCGAGCATCAGCGTCGTGAAGAAGTGATTCAGTATATTTATAAAAAATATACTCGAGAGCGAGCGGCGTTAGCGGCCACTGTCATCACCTATAAAATGCGCAGTGCGATTCGTGATGTTGGTAAAGCATTGGCGATTGATGCGGCGGTCGTTGAGCAGCTAAGTCGTCAAATGGCCTGGTGGGATAAACCGGATCAGCTGCAAAATTATTTTCAACAAGCGGCCATCGATGGCAGTGGTTTATTGGCTCAGCATTATTTTCAGCTGGTGAATACTATGCTCGGTTTTCCACGTCACTTATCACAACATGTGGGAGGCTTTGTGATCACCAATCAACCGATTTCACAATTAGTGCCGGTTGAAAATGCATCTATGCCAGAGCGCACGGTGATTCAATGGGATAAGTACGACATCGAAGCACTCGGGTTACTGAAGGTAGATGTATTGGCTTTGGGTATGCTCACTATGATTCGTAAGTGTTTAAGCTTAATTAGCAACTATTCTGCGATTGCTGACTTAGCGGATATTCCAAAAGAGGATCCGCTCACTTATAAAATGCTTTGTAATGGCGATTCGGTCGGTGTTTTCCAAGTTGAATCGCGCGCACAAATGAGTATGTTGCCGCGTTTAAAACCGCAATGTTTTTATGATCTTGTGATTGAAATTGCGATTGTTCGACCCGGACCCATTCAAGGTGATATGGTGCATCCATATTTATTACGGCGGGAAGGCAATGAGCAGGTAAAATACCCGAGTGATGCGATTAAGCGAGTTCTCGATCGCACTTTAGGGGTACCCATTTTTCAGGAACAGGTAATCCAGTTAGCAATGGTCGCCGCTAATTTTTCAGGGGGCGAAGCGGACCAATTACGCCGCGCGATGGCGACCTGGGGACGCAATGGCGACTTGTATAAATTTCGTGAAAAACTGTTAGTGGGCATGCTGAATAATGGCTATGACAAAGACTATGCCGAGCGGGTGTTTGAGCAAATGAAAGGCTTTGGCAGCTATGGATTTCCAGAGTCGCACTCGGCCAGCTTTGCTATCTTAGCTTACTATTCCGCATGGTTAAAACGGCATCATAGTGCGGCGTTCTATTGTGCGCTATTAAACAGTCAACCAATGGGTTTTTATACGCCGTCACAGTTGATCCAAGATGCTAGGCGTCATGGTATAGCCGTTGCGCCAATCGATATTGATTACAGTGACTGGTCAACGTCATTGGAGTTTCACTTAGCTGATACAGGCGCCGTGGTCGTTTTGAGCGAACAAAGAGCCGAGCAAGTTATCGAATCAACAAAGGTTAAGCAAGTGGTGGTGCGGTTAGGACTGCACTTAGTGAAAGGGTTTAATGCGGCGGCGGCTAAGCGGCTCATCCAAGCGCGGCAAAATAAGCCTTTTAATAACCTACAAGATTTAGTTCAGCGTGCCAAGCTTAATGCATTAGAGCGCGAAGCGTTAGTAAAGGCTGATACGCTCAAGCGTTTGGCTGCGCATCGTTATCAAGCGCAGTGGCAAGTGTTAGCGGTGGAAGACGAGCGTCCTTTATTAAGTGCCAATGAGCATGATAATCCACAGCAATTAAATGATGCTACCGAGTTACCAGCACCATCATCATTAGACACTACGTTAATGGACTATCAATCACAAGGGCTCACGTTAAACGCGCATCCATTAGCACTACTACGTTCGGATGCACGCTTGCGTGCCTGCAAACGCGCCTGTGACTTAAAGCATTTGCGCCAAGGCCAGTTTGTGCAAGTGGCCGGTATTGTCACTTGTCGGCAGCGTCCGGGAACGGCCGCTGGCGTATTGTTTTTAACGTTAGAAGATGAAACCGGCAATATGAATATTATTGTTTGGCGTCAAGCCGTTGAGAAATTTCGTCAAGCCATTATGGGCAGCCGACTGCTTAAGATAAAAGGTACTATTGAGCGTGAGCGCAAGGTCGTGCATGTGGTCGCCGGCTTCATTGAAGATATTAGCGATACCATTCCCAGCTTTAAACGTGCTTCACGCGACTTTCATTAAACAGTGAATCTTTTCGGATTATTCATTAGGCTTAATGGTGCCGCGAAGTAAGGCCATACTCCAACTCCTAGAATTAGTAGATGTACGAGCCACCAAAATCAGAACAAATTCTTAGGGCTAAACCTTATCGATTTAAATGGTCATTGCACCCGATCCCCGCCGTTTTACTTTTCCTGTGAACTGTACTTGAGACAAGCTTATGCTATTCACGATTAGACTCAGCTGATGATTTAAAGTATCGGGTAGATATTTCAGAGCAAGAATTGGTTGCAGCTCAATATCAAATTTATCGACTCTCTTTTCTAGCAATTTTGTGTGTAGCAGAGAGTTTTAATTACAAATGGTGGGTAAAAAATATTTTCTAACAATCCTGATCGGCCGATGAGTGGTAATGAACCTTCTGGCCAGAGTAATAAAGTTCATTATTGACTCTGGCACTCGATTTTAATGGCTAAAACTATCGACTTAAATACCGGCTTCAAGACGTTGATGATAGTAGAGCAGGCTATGACTTAAAGCTAACGTTAAACTTTGTTCTGGTGATACTGGGCCAGATCGGAGCCATAACGTAGGAGGCCCTAGTAGTGAAAAAAGACCCACATCATAGTCTTGGTTGCTGGTGAAGTAATAACCACTGAATTCTTCATTATGCCGCACCTCAATGGTCTCAACACCATCTTTTTTACCATAGCGCTTTACGGCGTAACTCGGTGTTATTTCTAACCGAATTGGACGGCCGTCTAAATTCTCTGGATGGTTGCTTACCTTTATAACTTGAGGCTCAGTTGTTAATTGATAAAGTCCTAGTTGTGGGCTTTTTAAATCACAACGCATACCTTGACGAAAATATGCATCAGTTTGAAAAATAAGCACACCGGCTACTTTTTCGTAGTGATAGATTTTGCAGTAAACCGTCCAGTCCAGTGGTTGCTCACGATCGCTAGTTTCAAATTGAAAGCGGAACGCTTGTTCAAACTCATCTTTTTCATAACCATAGAGGTTACCCAAATCAAATCGGTCGTGATCGGATTTTGCTGTGCGAGTTTTAAAGTCAAATAGACGGTAAGGTCCAATAACGCGCGGCTTACTTTCACCAAAAAATGACTGAGAGGGCAGCTTAATTGATATCTTCTTGGCGTTTTCTTCCAATGCACGGGGAACCAGCGCTTCTTGATGTGTAATTACATAACAGCCAGATAACAATAATAAAGGTAGTGTGAGTAACAAGAGTCTTTTCATGATCCGTAAACCTATCGCTTAATAATCTGATAGGCGAAACTTTACGGCTATTAACCTGACTATTACCTGAATAATTTGACTGGGTGATGAGAAAATAAATAGGCCGGTTGGAACATAACTCGAGTGTTGCTCTCGCACTTAATTTATTATTGTTAAATTGAGATGGTTAATAGCTTTATTCGGTTACCCTGACCATTGGTGCAATACGCGAGTGACTTTTGAACATACCCACTGCGGTTGCGATATTAGGATCCTTTAAGTTGATAATTAAAAATTTACCTTCAAAGTTAAGAGTATTGTCGTTAACGCGCACGCCTTTGAGTGATTTCTTCTGTAACGCGGCTCCGAGCTGTTCTTCCCATTCGTAAAACGCAGTAAAACCTTGCGGCTGTTTTGAAACGGTTAAGCAAGTGTTGTACACACCATCCCATTTGCCACACCATTGACCTTCAAAATCGAAAGGATCAGCTGCGTTGGCGCTTAACCCGAACAATGCAATGAGTGTGGTGATGGCTTGGGTGCGTATAGTCATGGTTTCGCTTCCTCTGTTGAAGATTTTTTCTCAGTCTTTTTATCTGACTGTTGCGGTTTTTCGTCAAGATCAAACTGTGCTTTGTAGGTAAGGGCGGTACTCACTTCCTCGCCGCTAATGGCTTCAAAACTTAACTTAGGTGTTAGACGATACTCAATAATCCAACCCGCTTGCGTTTCATTCTGTGAATCAATGGTAGTACCGTAGCCAATACTTAAACGCTCATTGACTTGGGTTTCGATATTTACTCGCGACGTATCCGCGGTGTTGCTGCTGGTTACTTGAATATTGCGAATGCCGAGGGCTTGGCCAATCGATTGCGCAATTCGATTGGCTCCTTCTACTCCTAAGGTTAGCGCCGCATTAGCCAAAGCGCTACCTTCGTTATTGTCTAAGTCATTGACTTTACGCCCAGTTAACAACAACGATACGATATCAACTTCTGGTAGCGCGGGCTCCGAGAATAAAGTTAGTTTAGGATCTAACAATGAGCCATCGGCATAAACTCCAACTTTTATATCGTCGACTTCGCGGCTTGCGGCAATTTGTACGCCGGGATTATCTGCGGGACCGAGAAAGATTAGCTGACCTTGTTCAATGTTCAATACTTGCTTATAGGCTTCAAACTTACCATTCGCTAAGCGTAATTGTCCCTCAAGTTTAACCGCTTGTTGTGATTCGGCTAACAATTTAAGTTGACCTTCAATATCACTGGATAAACCAAATCCAGCGAAAGATGTGTTGTCGCCCATAGCCAAGTTAATCGCTACTCGATAACTAAGCGCTGACGGCTGCTCGGTTTCTTCGGCCAGTAAGACTTGATCATCGGATACCGAAACTTTACTTTGTGGGATCTTGTTCAAAGTAACTTTTGCTTCATCGAATCGAATATCACCATTGATATCCAAATGGCCTTGCTGATAGCGAGTGGTTAACTTTGGCGATACCACGAGCTTTTGATCACCAGAATCAATAATGGTGAGTTGTTGGCCACTAATATTCGCATTCGCCGATAGCATGGGCCACAACTTCACCTCTCCGGCAAAGTCGAGCTTTCCTTGTTGGTTTTGCAAAACACCCTCAAGATTAAACGTATCCATAATGGAATTAATTTTCAAAAAGGAATCTTTAATATCCAGTCCTAGTTCTTCCATTGCAAATTGCTGAATATTCAATTGGCCGGAACCCGTAAAGTTAGGTTGGCCGAGTTGCCCACTAAATTCGGTTTGATGTTGCCAATTTAAATCGAGCGCATCAATGCGCGATTGCCAACGCTTGAGCCAAGAAAATTCGGTTAATGAAAACTCTGCTTTACCCGCAATTGAGCTCGCTGAATTAAGCGGCCATGACGATTGCCACTGTGCTTTCGCCCAGTCTTGACTAAATAATTTTAGCGCAGTCGTCGCGCTAAACTGGTTATTGACTAAGGCAAATTGCATATCGATATCGGACATGGGTATGTCAAACACAAAATTAGAGTTTTGTGCTGCGACAAAACTAGATAATTGCGCCGATGATGCCGGCTGCTGCAGTCGAACTGACCACTTATCAAGTGCGCTAAGCGCAGCAGTTAACTGTCCTTGCTCGGCAAAAGATATGAGCCGATAGGGAGCAAAATCCATTTGCTGAGCAATATGCTGCCACTCAAGGTTTAATTGATACTGACTATCTGTTCGCTCCGAATTGAACCCAACACCGGTAAGTACTACTGCTTGATCAACCTGTTTGTAACTTAACACTGGGCTATTTAGAGCAACTTGTAATTGGCTGATCGTTTGATTTTCACCGCTAATTTCTGCTGTGCCATTTAATAAGCCGGCAAACTTAAACGGTAGTTCTGCTCCTGAAGCTTTTACCCATGCAACAATGCTCGATAAGTCAAAAGCTTCTAGCTGACTTTTTAACGACCAGCGTTGACCGTCGAGCGTTGCACTGTTGCACCAATAACCATTTTGAGTAATACATAACTGTTGTAAATTGACTTTTGCGGTAGCAAATTGACCGCGCTCTAAGGTCAAAGTTAGCGGTTGTTGCTCCTTAAGTAAGGTTGCCTTAAGTTGTTCGACTCGCCAAGCCGCCGGTTGCTGCGGCGACGCAGCTGTGTATTTGCCTGCAGCTTGCGCGTTAATAGCGACATTTCCGAGTTGCGAGTTTAGGGTAAGGCGATGATTGTCCATCGCACCCTTAACGGTCAATTCACTGTTATTTATTTCGAGTGGTTGCGCAGTATCGTGAATGCTCGTTTTACTTACTGATGCCGTGGCATTAATGGTTTTATTTTGCTGAATATCCCACTTCGCCTGCTCTATCGTAAATGCCGGATCGAGCCACTGTTGCAGTTGTCCTTGAGCGCTGAATGTGAACG
>JABXHQ010000131.1 GCA_013373545.1 Gammaproteobacteria bacterium | reverse complement strand
ATCGCGTTTAAGCATCGCGTTTATGGCTGAAATGGGGTAGGTAAAGTTTTTAAATGCTGTGCCAAAGTTAGGTTGAGCGTCCTTGCTTTTGCTGTCCTTAATTATGCGGCACTAGAACTGATAGCGAACACCAATCGCTCCGTCGACATCAAAGTCTTTATCATTATTAAAATCATAATGGGGAACCGCTTGAATATAAGCCTCTACATTGCGACCGAGCCCAAAGGTTACCCCTATCGGCAAGCGAATTCCGACGCGATCTTCAAAGGTGTCATTGTTGGCTTCGCGATCTTGATAAAACGCGCCAAAGTCAATGTATAACGCAGCTGATTTCTTACTGTTGTAAAACGTTTCAAGGTTCGCATCAAAAGCCACTGCGTCGCTGTTAAAAAACAATGAGTAGTGATTAAACTGCGCGGTAACGCCAACATCTAAATCATACGCGACACCTAAATCGAAACCGCTTTTTTTGGCGGCAAGGTGAGTACTGCCTGTGGTAAGCAGAATAACGATAAACCCGTAAACAACTTTCATAAAAGCTCCTGTTGAGAATGAAGCGACCATTGTAACGAGAATGCAGCAAGCGTGTGCTGACACAGTCGTCATTTAGGCGATAGCTTGTCGCATTTGAACCATATTCTGTCGCTCTGAGACCAGCAGAATTAGTCCAATGTCCGATACTTAACAATGGTAAGCGAAGGAATAAGCCGTACCTCGTTGTACTTACCGATCATTTTGGCAAGTAGAACTCAAACTAATAAAGGACACCTTATGATCTTATCAAAACCACCGATTGCATTAACCACCTTAGCGGCAACGCTACTCATGAGCGCGGGTATCAGTGCGGCCGATAGCCAGCGCTACATCGTTCAATTTAAATCGGGCAAGCACGCTAGCGTCAAGGGAGCAGTACTGCAACAGCAAGGTAAAATTCATCGCGAAATTGCGACGCGACGGTTACTCTCTGTGTCACTCCCCGAGCCTGCTATGCGTCAACTAAAACACCGTCCCGATGTCGAGCTTGTCGAAGTGGACCCGAAACGTTATTTATTGGTGGAAGACACGCCTTACGGTATTCCGATGGTGCAAGCGCCCCAAGTCAGTGATGCGCTGACCGGTAATATGACGGTATGTATTATGGACACTGGCTATTCACTAGGACACGAAGATTTACCTACCACGGGGGTCACCGGTGATGATGGCTATGGCAGCTATGATACGGGTAATTGGTATGAAGACGGCCATGGGCATGGTACCCACGTAGCGGGCACTATCGCAGCGCTTGGTGGTAATGATACTGGAGTGGTTGGGGTTAACCCGGGTGGTAACCTTAAGCTCCACATTGTGAAAGTATTTAATAATTCCGGCGCTTGGGCTTATGGCTCTGACTTAGTTGCGGCGGTCGATCAGTGTAGCGCGGCTGGCGCTTCGGTGATCAGCATGAGCTTGGGTGGCGGCGCATCGAGCAGTGCCGAGCAAGCGGCTTTCGACAACGCATTCAGCAATGGCATTTTATCCATTGCCGCCGCTGGTAATGACGGTAACAGCAGCTTATCGTTTCCGGCTTCGTATGATTCGGTGGTTTCGGTCGCTGCCGTCGACTCGAGTGGCAATAAAGCAAGCTTTTCGCAATTTAACAGCCAAGTAGAAGTGGCTGCGCCAGGGGTTGCCGTTAACTCCACATTACCAAATAACAGTTACGCGGCTTGGTCGGGCACTTCAATGGCGACTCCGCATGTTTCTGGAGTTGCGGCGTTAGTATGGAGTCACTATCCAAGCTGTAGCAATGCGCAAGTTCGTGTTGCCATGGCGAAGTCGGCAGAGGATCGCGGCAGTGCCGGGCGAGATAATAGTTATGGCTATGGCATTGTGAAGGCAAAAGCCATGTTCGATCTGTTCGCTGCCAACGGCTGTGACGTTGGCGAGTTACCACCACCGCCGGAGCCTACCGCGTTAACCAATGGCGTACCGGTGAGTAATCTTGCTGGTGGCAGCGGCGATGAATTGGAATATAAGCTGGATGTGCCTGCGGGAGCTAGTAATCTTGTCTTTACCATGTCGGGAGGGAGTGGTGATGCGGACTTGTACGTTCGGTTTGGTTCTAAGCCAACTGCGAGCAGCTATGATTGCCGTCCGTATAGCTCGGGCAATAATGAAGACTGTAGCTTTGCGACGCCGCAAACTGGAACCTACTATGTGATGGTGCGCGGGTATAGCAGTTTCTCGGGTGTGACTATAGTAGGCAGCTACAGTGGTGGCAGTGGCAACTTACCGCCGCTCAGTCAGTTTAGCGTCGACTGCATTGGACTCAGCTGTGATTTCGATGGCAGTAGCAGTAGCGATAGCGACGGCTCGATCACCAGTTATGCGTGGGACTTTGGCGATGGCAACTCCGCTAACGGCATGATCCAGAACCATAACTACACCAACGCAGGTGATTATACCGTCACGCTGACGGTCACCGATGACGGTGGTGCCAGTCACAGTTCAAGTCAAACCATCACGGTGGTGGATGACTCAAGTGGTGGCGTTGAAGCAGCCGCAAGCGCTTACAAAATACGCGGTCGTCATCATATTGATTTAACTTGGAGTGGCGCGGCTGGAACCAGCGTGGATATTTTCCAAAATGGCAGTTTGTTGACCACTACCGCTAATGATGGCGCCTACACAGTGGCGACCAGTAATCGCGGCGGAGCCAGCTACACCTTCCGCGTTTGTGAAGCCGGCACCAATGTTTGCTCTGTGGACCTTAACGTGCTGTTCTAAACCAAGCGATTAGTCGTTAAATAAGGCAAGAAAAAGCGGGCTACAGCCCGCTTTTTCTTGTTCACTCACTGATTTGAATTGGTCGACACCCTAATTCCAACCCGCTTTAATAGAACGCTTAAGCGTTTTAACGCGTAATGTTGGCGCGAGCTTTGGGTAAGATGATTTCCTTGAATACTTGATGGGTTTGTTGGTGCATGTAAGGGGTGTTGTAGGCCTTACTGGTGATCACTGACACTAAATTGAGCTCGGGTACGACGAATAAGTAGTTACCGCCATTGCCGGCGGCGGCGAATGCTTGCAGCGTTGATGCATCACTTTGAATGTTAAATATCCACCAAGTTAATCCATAGTCGGCATTCATTTCTGGCATCGCTTGCGAATAAGGCGTAAAGCTTTCCTTGACCCATTGCGGAGTTACTATCTCGCGATTCTGCCAGCGACCTTGGTTTAACATTAACTGACCAATTTTGACTAAATCACGCGGACGAATTTGCAAGCCACCACCGCCTTGAGTGATGCCTTTAGGGGAAGTTAGCCATTTCACATTTTGGATATCTAAAGGGGCAAACAAATGCTGTTCAGCGTAATCCGACAAGCTTGCTTGGGTGATTCTTTCGAGTGCCGCACCAACCAGCGCTATCCCAGCTGTACAGTAAGCGAAGGCGCGTTGGTAAGGGCGTTCGTGTGGCGCTGCCGTCCAAGGTTGATAACCACGCTCAGGGAGACTTAACGTGAACTCGATCCAGTCCGCTTGTAGATACATACGCTCTTCATGTCCAGCGGAAAAATTGTTAAAGTCGTCGCACTCGAGAGGATTAGTCATCGATAAGAGATCGAAAAAAGTCATGTTTTGCTTGGCTGCGAAATCATGATGTAGCGGTTGATAGTCTTTAAAGACCGGTAAAACGGGTTGTTCTAATGACGCAACTTGCTGTTGCTTGAGCGCAATGCCAAACAACAAACTGGTAATGGATTTACTGGCAGAACGAATGTCATGAAGATCATCGGCTTGACTGCCATTGTAGTACTGCTCGAATACTATTGCGCCATTTTGTTGAACAAGAATGGCTGACATTTGCTTCAACTCAAGGGCGTCGATACTCGGCTCTAATGGCCATCGCGGATCGGCGTGAACAAAGTTGGTTGTGATTAACCAGCCAACAAGACTGAGCAGAGTTACAGAAAGTTTCATAAAAGGTCCTTATGTTTTGTCCTTATCGGAATGAACGGTAAATGGAGTCAATGCGCGCTGTACTCGTCTATAAGGTAAGTGATCAATCGGGAAACTAATGGAAGGTGCTCTGAAATCTGGTTGAAGATTTCTTGAAGAAAATATTTGTTGAATAAAATCAGTCCGTTATAGACGCCTCGCGGAAAGCCATTCGATTTCAATGTCTGCGCTGTCAATTTATAATGATGGGCCTTAAACGCTCGAGTGAACGGTAATCTGGATGAAAAAGTATTAATGATGAAGTCGAACTTCTGGCAAAGTGGTGATATTGCAGTGAATACCGACACGCGCGAAGTGTGGCTTAGTGGCGAGCGTATCAACTTGCCAAAATTAACCTATCGCTTTTTATTAGTATTACTTGAAAATGCCGATAAATGTGTGTCATTCGAGCAATTGATAACGGAGGTCTGGCAACACCGTTCGGTGGGTGATGACACAATTGCTCAGCGCGCGTCATTGTTGCGTAAAAGTCTGGCGCAAAGTTCTGTTGATTATATTGAAACCGTTCGTGGTGAAGGTTATCGTTGGTGCGTGCCGGTGTCGCGGTCGCAAACCTTGCCGAAACCTGAACAAAAGTCGAGATGGCGCTTTGGCGTCGGTACACTGGTGGTATTGCTGATTACCGCCATTGCTGTTTGGCTACAGCGCGTATCGATGGAAGTACCTGAGGCGGCCACTGGATTTGAATCAACAGCGTCGAACCCCTCATCTGCTGGACAAACGCTGGATAAAAGTGAGTTTGCGTTTCAACGCGCCGAGCAATATCGACGTGCGTTCAACGGTCGCAGCAATCGCATTGCGATTGATTTATACCGCACCTCTTTAGAGCAGCAGCCCGAACATGTTGCGGCGAAAATGGGTTTAGCCATAAGCTTATTGCATCAAGTCTCAAAGTTTAATGGCGCTTCAGGATTATTAATTGAAGCGGATCAATTGACGGCGGAATTATTAGCGAACCAGCCACAACGCGCACAAGTGGTTTGGTTGCGAGCATTTTATTTTGATGTCAGTGGACACATTAACGCGGCAATAGAAGGTTATGAGACGGCACTTGCATTGGCTCCCGATTCGCTGGAGAGTAAGGGCGCGTTGGCTTACCTATATGTTCAAAAAGGACGATTGCATGAAGCATTACATTTAAATATTGACACTTTGGGGTCCAAGCAGCAGTATCAATTGTTGCAAATTGCCGAGTGCTTAATGTTGGCGCAATTGCCGGAGTTGGCACAGCAGTGGTTTATTAATGCCAAGGAGCTCGCTCCGGATAACATTTTGGCGACAGTGGGACTGGCGCGGTTTTATTTTACCCAAGACCAATGGCAGCAGGCACGCGCACTATTGGAAGCTTTACACGAGCAAGGACTTGGTAGTAGTGACAGTTATTTGTTGCTGGCGCAAATAGCCGTGGCCCAAGGGCAGCTGAACGTTGCCGAACAGTTGCTTGCACAAGGACAAGCGTTAAAACCGGACTCTTATTATGTTTATGCTTGGCAACGCTGGCTAGCGGCTACGCAGCAGCAGCCTTGGTTGCATCCTTCACCGCTGTTGCAACCATTAAGTGACGACGACTGGCCAAACTTATGGGTCGCCCAAGCGGTGATTGAAATGGCTAATAACGATCAAGCACAAGCATTACGGGCATTACAAAAAGCCTATCAGCTTGGTTATCGGAATGCGCGTATGTTGGAACGGTTAACACCACTTTTACCCTTGCTTCAATCGCCATCGTTTCAATCTATTTTAAATAAAATGAATACTGCAGCAATAAGCGAACAAATTAAAATGAAAGGTTATGCTTTAGATAAGCTAACTTTGAAACCATGATTAAGCGGCATCTTTTTGTGCGTGCCGAGTTGTAGAGGAGTTGTTATGGAATCAACGATTGATCATCAAGGAAATGATATCACTACCCGCGTCGCGGAAATAAAAGCGCTGAATAAAGCGGGGCGTTATTTTGATGCTTATCAATTAGGTCTTGAGTATTTCGGGCCAATTGAACAATGGCATAGCAAAGAGCAATTGTTAGAACTAATTATCTGTTTGGATCGCATTGGTTTATCGCGGCAAAGCGATGCTTTGCGTATCCGGTTATACCGACGTTTTCCCAATGATAGTGAAGTGGCATTAAGAGTCGCGTATTTATTTTTGTATAGTAAGGGCCCCGCCTTTGTTTGGGAGTTGACTCAAACACAATTGCAACGGACCGATTTAACGGCGGAAATAAGAGCCGAGTGGTTAAGCTTTAAAGCACTTATTTGTTCCAGTTTGCGTGATTTTGAACAAGCGCGCGTGGAATATGAAGAAGCGCAAGCGTTATTTGTTGATAACTGGATTAAACGAGTTGAAGGTTACATTTTAGTAGACCAAGAGCAGTTTGCTGCCAGTGCCGATTACCTCGCCAAGCTTTATCAAGAACAACCGAGTGAAGCGTTATTATTACAGTATGTAAAAGCATTGGGTTTAGCCGAGCGTGAAGATGATGCATTAGTCTTAATTGAGCAAGAGGCGGAACGTTTTCAATCGGTACGGCCTTATATGTATCTTGCGCAATTGTATAAAGAAAGAAACCAAACTGAAAAACTGCAACAAGCGTTAATAAAAATTAAGCGTTGGTGTGTCGGCCAAGATAAAGCGATTAAACCACAAATTTCTTATTTCGAAGCCAATGTTGCTTTGGCACAGGGCGAGTTTATTAAAGCGCGCGAGCTATTTTTAGAGAATAAAACGCGTTACTGTGAAATTATTGCTGAGAATTTAGACAAAAATAATGGTGATAAAGTCGTAAAGCTCGAGGTTCCATTTGTAAAACAAAAGTACCTTACTTGTGCGCCTGCCAGTATTGCAGCCGTGCTCAATTACTTTTCGCTAAATGTTACCCAAGAAGCGATTGCGCATGAAATTTGCTATGACGGCACTCCGGATTATCTGCAACATCAATGGCTCGATGCGCAAAATATTCCCTTTATTGAATTCGACTTAGATTGGTCTTTGGCAAAGCAGTTAATTGATCTTGGTTTACCTTTTACGCTGGTTACGCGGTCAGGACGTGAGTCGCATATGCAAGTCGTGACGGGTTACCATGAGCGAGCGGGCATCTTATATATTATGGATCCATCCAGTGTCGGAATCTCCGATATGCTTGCTGAATTGGCGATAGAAGTGCATAAAAGTGTTGGCCCTCGCTGTATGTTAATGCTGCCGGGTGAACATATTCACCAAGTCGCCAACTTAACGTTTCCAAATCAACAGAATTATGCTCACTATCGTGAGTTTTCATCCGCGATAAGAGGAAACAACCTCGCCCAAGCACAAGTTCAACTTGAATTAATGAAGACAGAGTTTCCTGGTGAACGTCTCACCCTTTTAGCCGATCGCAATTTAGCGATTGAAAGTAAGAATGAATTTGCCATAGAAGCGACGACGTCTAAGTTACTGGATTTATTTCCCGAGGAAGTTTGGCTGATTACTTCACGGTTTTACTCGTTGTGCCGAATTGGGCGCCGATCTGAGGCGGTTGAGTTCTTATTTGAGAAATATCGTGAGTCAGGTCAACATGAGTTACTTGAATCCTTGGTGCTGGATATTTATGAAGATCCAAAGTACGCAAAAGAGTGCCATAAAATGGCACGCCGGCTTCACAAATTAGCACTATATTATGCTGAATCTAATTGGATTCTAGGTCATTTGTATTGGCATTGGGGGGAACATGAGTTAGCGCGGCGACATTATCGTTGGTCAGTAACGCTAAATGACCGTGATGAGCGTTACAGCGAAAGCTTTTTTAAATCTTGTATCTGGAACGGTACCCAAGAACAAGCGCTGGAATTTTTAATTAAACGCTGGAAAAATTATAGCGCTAAAAGCAGTGGTCCGAGTATTTCTCTGTTTCAAGCTTATGCGGCTATGGATCGTGAGCATGATGGACTTGATATTCTTAAAGAGAGTCTTCGGTTAAGGCCACAAGATCGCGAATTATTACATTTTGCTTTGCGTAAATTTTTGCTTTTCGGTGAGCTCGATTTGTTTACCGAATATTTACAAAGTGCTACTGAAATTTTAAGCGAAAGAGAGCGATTAGCCATTGAGGCCGAGTATCACTATATTCAAGATAACCACCAGAAAACCGCGCAATTATATGAGTCGCTGATTCAGGCATTTCCGCTCGATCGCGAATATTATGATCGTTTGTTTCGGATCTTAGCTGCGCAAGGAGAGCAATCTGTCATTGATAGTAAACTGGATGCGTTATATGAATCTTATGGTTTTCTTCCGTTAACCGCTTGGCTAGTTATTGATTGGCATAGCAATAGTGCCCAGAAGGAGTCCAATTTAGAACGGCTTATCGCTGAAGTTCCTGGCGACCTGACTGCGGTTGAACGCTATGCACGCTTGTTAATGAATGACGGTCGCAGTGAACAAGCTAAAAAAATCTTGCTTGCTAGCTGTAATGCACACTCGCAGTCGGCAAGTTTATATTCTTTGTTGGCAATGATCGCACTAGATCATAATGATATCACTAATGCTCAAGAATATGCTTGGCAAGCGATTGAACTTAATCAAGATTCCGATCAAGCATTTGAAGCATTAAATGCAACGCATTGGACCATTGAAGCGCGGAAGTTAATGTTACAGCGCTTAAATAAATTAGTGCAGCAAAATGTATCGACGGGTGATTTACTGTGGAATTATTGGCATGTAGCGCGCGCTTGGCTTAGCCGCGAGCAGCTGGTTGAGTTTTGTCAGTATCTAAAACAACATTATGCCCATCTTTGGTATGCTTATGTATTAATGGCTAAGCAATATATCGATGACAACGAACCAGAAAAGGCGATTAAAGAACTGACCCTAGCCCAACAAAAATTCCCTTTGTTACCGCGTGTTCATCTCGATTTAGCCGAGACGTATTATTTGTTAAATATGCCTGAAAAAGCGATCGAAGCGTTTAATCAAGTGTTAGTTTTAAACCCTTCTTGGTCTACGGCTGCGCGACGTTTGGCCGATGTCTATGAGAAGCTTGGTGAAAATGATAAGTCGTTAGAGGTGCTTGAAAAGTCCTGTCGTTATAACAGCGATGATGGAATTTTGTATGGCTTAAGAGCTGACTTACTGATGCAGCAAGAGCGGAATACAGAGGCTCTGGCGCTGTTGGTTCAAGCGGTAACCAAAGAGCCCCAATATAGTTGGGGATGGCGCACGCTTTCGCAACTTGCGCAAGAGTTGGGACAAGAGCACTTAGCGCTGGATACCGCGCGTAAACTGGTCCAAGAGCAGCCTAAAAATGGTGACGTTTGGATTGCTTACGCAAATTTACAAGCCAACGCTCAAGACGCAGAAAATATTTTACACCAAGGTATTGTTCAAGTACCGAGTTCTCTGGCTTTACGACGTGAGTTAATTGAACTGTATATCGCGCAAAAGCAGTTTGAGCAAGCGCGCGCGCAAGTCGAAGATGAATACTGGGGTGACAACGCGCCTGCATCCATTCGGATCATGTCGGCAATTATTTTTGCTGAGCAAGGACGTTATGGAGAGGCGATTGAATATCTTGCGGCGCTTATCGATCAACATCCGAATTTTTACGATGGCTGGCAGCGACTGCATCAATGGTATTTAAACTTCAATATGTTTGACAAGGCGGTAGCGGCGGCAAAGTCAATGGTAGAGTTAGCTCCGCACAGTGCGAATACTCTGAGTGTTTGTGCTGAAACATTATTTCAGCATGGCTCTGAGGAAGATCGCGGCACCGCTGCGACATGGTTAGAAAAAGCATTTAACCTCGATGCTTCTGACAACCATGTTGCACTTAGCTGGCTCGATTATTTACTCGATGTAAAACGTTATCAAGACGCAATCGAAGCAGAGGCGATTATCCATCGTTTTATGGATCACGCGTTGGTAGACATTCGTATTCTGCGACGTCTTTCAGAGTCGAATGAGATTCAGTCGTTAGAAAAGTTGATCGCGCAGATTCTCGCGAAGAATGAAGACAATACTTGGATTTATTTCGAAATGTATCGCTTAACGGCTGATCACAATAAAGCGGATTGGGTGCATCAGCAATTATTCAATCAATTAGAGCGTGACGATTGTTGTGCCGCGATCGCCATCGTTTGGGCCTATCAAGAAGTGCAGGGTTCAGGCCCGCAACAACTACTCTCGTTCTTGGATGCGCGCCAACGCGATGCGGTTTGGTACGAAGTGGCTACTCAATACTTTCGATTTTTGGAAAAAAATCAGAAGTTGCCACAAAAAGACTTTATGAGTAAACATCGAGAAGCGGTCAAAGAACATGATGAACTATTCCCTATTTATGGCTTTTTATTATGTTTGCGAGAAGACTTTGCCGCGGCTAAACAGTGGTATGATTCTCGTGATTTGTATCAGCTAGGGTTGGGCTATGTTTGGTATCACAAACGCTGGGCGCAAATAATGCAGGGCGATTGGCAAGGTGCTCGCGAGAGTATTGTGGCGGCTATTTCTTGCCAACCCGATAATTGCTTCTCAAATATTTGTTTGTGGTTTGCATTTATTAAAGCGATAAGTAATGAATCCTTAACTCGGGAGGATTTAATTAATATCAGTCAAGAAGAGCTCACTGGCGTAGAGAAATATTTGTATCAATTGGTTATGACTATTTATCGGTTAGGCGATGCGCCTGTGGAGCTTAGTAACGGAGAGTTATGGTCCAATTTAGCACGCGCCAAGATAAAAGCCGATGGGTTCAGGAACAGTTTTATTGTTGTGCAGTGCCGCTATCAGGTTGCCGAATATTTAAGGGCGCGTAGACAAGCCTCCAACTGGTTTGAAAAGCTAAGACTCAACAGGCGTTTAAAAAAGCTGTTATAGGAGGCGAAAGGACGTTTATTATGTTAACGATAAAACCAAATTGTGAATGTTGTGATATCGATTTGCCGGCAGACTCAACCGCTGCTTACATTTGCTCTTACGAGTGTACTTTTTGTGTCGATTGTGTTGATAATGTTCTGCATAACGTTTGTCCGAATTGTGGTGGCGGTTTTAGTTCAAGACCGATTCGACCCGCTTATGCGCATCGCGCGGGGATCAGCCGCGAGCATCAAAAGCCATCGAGTGAACGGGTATTATCGAGTTATAGTAAGGAAGAAATGCGTGCGTTTAGTCAGAATATCGCGCGCACTGCGCCGCACCTTCGCTAGTTGCGTTGTAAACCAACGTTTACCTGATGAATTCTGCAAAATCGCTGAATGAAGACTCGTTAATCATCGTGTTTGATGGCGTGTGCCCGCTTTGCAATGGCGCCATTGATTTTATTATGCAGCGAGATCGACACAATCATTGTCTTTTTGTGCCGATGCAAAGCCCATTGGGAGAGCATCTCATCGCGCCTTTTAAAGCTGACGGTGTGGGCCGCGATACCTTCTTGTTGCTTAAGCAGTCTCAAATTTACTATCGGACCGACGCTATTTTGCAAATATTACCGGCACTGACCGGTCCTTGGCGTTATTTAACGGTATTGCGCTGGCTGCCACGAGCCTTCCGCGATGCTGTTTATGGCGTCATCGCGCGCAACCGCTATCGGTTTTTTGGACAGCGTCAGCAATGCCGTATGCCAACTCCAGCTGAACGGGGAAAGATAATCGATCAATTGGACGAACTGGACCAACGTTACCTCAATGAAAGGCCTCGCTAACCGGTTGCTAAATAAATCGCGAACTCAGCCAGCTATACGCAACCTGATACTAGCACTATTGATTTGCACTCATAATTGAGTTTCAATGGTAACTCTACTTATATCCGCGTCGCCGATTTAGCCGCGGTTATTAAGGAAGTGGCCGCGCGCGATAATGGTACGGCTATTGGTATTCCAACGTTGTTAATAACCTTTAATATCTTTCAGGCTGAACCTGCACGCATCCATTCATAGGAGGTGAAGGATGACGTCGCTACTGTCTCAACTCGAAAACTTAGTTGGTCAAAATATTACATCCATTTGTGATGGTAAGTTTCATCAAGCCAACCACAATCATTGTGCGCACTTTGTCAGCCACGTGGTGGGGTTAACATTTGCATTCAACTGTCAACAGTATCAAGGGGGCAGCGGAACACCAGCAAACATTCGGGTGCAGGAAATTTTTGCCGAATGTGGCTTAGTAGGCCACTGGGCCGATGCTGATTTAAGCCAGTCTCAGCTTATTTTTGTCACTCGTAAAAGCAATGTTGATCTAGCGCGTAAGCACATGCGCAACATTCCTCAAAAGCATGTCGGAGTTTTTTGTCAGGGCAGTGTCTACCATTATTCGAATACCCAAAAGTGTGTGGTTAAAGCCAGTGTAGGTGAGTACTTCAATGAATTTTCGCAAAAGTATCGTGGCGTTCAAGGGTTGTTTTTTGGTTCGCTGCCCCACCGAGAATTACAGCTAACCGTTAAACCCAGTAATACAGTAACGCACGGTTATGCGTTTGCGTTAAACCAGCAAGGAAAGTCTTGGTTTGCCGATAAGAGTACCAATAACAGTGAGCCGTTTCTTGTTGGGCGCGAGACCAGTCGAGCTCCTTATATTGGTTTATATATGCGGGCGCAGGATTATTATGGCCCACAATATCGTGCCCAAGACTACCTGTCGCTTTGCGACCATTTTGCCCAACTGCTCGAATTGTCGGGCTATTGTGAGAGTCAAAATTATTTCAACGTGATCAATACTTATGATAGCGCCAAGTTTACCTTTGGTTTTTATCAATTGGGAGCTCATACAGCTGATGACAATCTTATCTTATTGTTTCGCCGGCTTTTGCAGCTCGCAAATGCTGCGGATTATTTTCCTGAACTAGCGTTAGTCGACGGGCGCGTACACCGGGTGAAAGCCAATGGAATGCAAACCGATCTTGAAGTAGAGACTGCTTCTGGTCCACGTGGACGACGTCAATTGCAGCGTTTTATGGATTTTCTCAATGCTGAGCGATTAGAGCACGATGAGCAAGAAGTGTTACAGTCGGCGCGATGCATTCATTGGTCGAATCATGATGCCGCTCACCGCCGCGCGCAAGTCGATATTGCGAGTGAAATACTGCAGAAGAAAATGACGAGTCGTTACCAGCCTTGGTATGATCTAGATGGAAAGAGTGATGTTGTGTGTGCGTTAATAGCCGACATTCATCATCAAGGGCGGGCGTCAAAGCGTCGTGTGCAACAAGCACTGGCGTCTGCGGATGTTATTAACAATCTAATTACAATTAATGCACAATATCAAGGAAGAATTCGCGATTTAAATTTTAAACTGCAGAGTATGATCGCTGAGGGACAATTGGGACAGAAAGTCTATCATGCTGGACTCAATGAATTTATCGATGCATAAATTGATCTGATTGGTTATGATTAAGTCTAGGGAAATAATTGTAGGAAATTATTATGCCTCCGATTACGGTTAAAGCGTACGGTATTTTAGAGCTAACTAAAAAGCAGTATCTAGCCATACAAGCATTTGGCTTTTGCTTTCTATTTATTTTTGTTTTTTGGTTCCACTTTTCCGGCTTCAATAATAGTGAGATTCGATTGGTTCGATATTTGGGCTACGTTGCTTGGGGCGTGATTATTCTTGAAGTGGTCGAGACTTGGTTTATGTTACGGCGGTTTCGCACTAAAGCACAAGCTCGCCGCGATGCCGCCGCTGAAGAAAATTAAAATAACCGATCCAAACGGGAGTCAAAGAAGGTGACTCATTATCACCACGATGACCATTCTTGTAGGAAACAAGTAGGAAATTTTAAGGAGCCGTTCTTGCAGTTTATCCATTATTCTCGCGTATTGATTTGCGTAGTGTTGAGCAGCTTTCTGCTCAGTTGCTCTCCGCCACCAACAGAAGATGAACGTTTATTAAAAATAATCGATGCAACCTCGGTGCATTTAATGTTGGGCGCGAAGGTTTTATTGGTCAATCCAAACGACGATGCAAAGGTCAAGCAAGTGCAAAAGTCGCTTGCGGAATTGGCCGAGCGAAATCGGGCGAGTGAAACAGGGGAAATTTCATTATCGCAAGCACTGGAGCTGACTCAATTGATCTACGCCATCAAACAGTTTGGCGAAGCCGAGTTAGCGCTAGGGAAAAGCTCTGATCTTATGCTGTTTGAACAACTAGCTCAGCAGGAGAATGCCGCGCTTGGAACTTTATCCAAGGAGCAAGATCATGCGCTTTTTCTGATAGTCTTAAATTTGATGAAACTCAACCCAACAACGCCATTTCCGATCACCGATGAGCAATTGCTATACGAAAGTTGGATGGCTGATAAAGCACAATTTGATGACAAAGTTTTAGACTCAATGCTACGCGCTTCTCAAGTATCCGCCTATGCGGTTAACGAGTTATGCGACTTAGCGGCTGAGCAAGTGGATTGGTTTACTCATGCGAACTTAGGCAATGTTGATTTAAAACCATTAATAGCCGAAGTCTCACAGTTGTCAGTTGCGCTGGCACGTATGCAAGCGCACGTACCGGCCGTTGCTGGACAAATGATTGCATTGGTGATGTTGCCGCGCATTTTTGAGATCATGCCTCATGCATTACGCTTTAAGGCCCACCTCGATACCGCGCAATGTTTTACCGAGCGCGGCCAGTCGCAACAGGCTAGGGTGCAAAAAGAAGCGGCTCTTGAGGTGTTGGCTGCTCTTGGGGTTGTGGACGCAGAGCTCGCCCTATTCAGAGCAAAGTTAGCCTATGAGTCAGGCGATCTAGACTCGGCAGCCAAGCACTTAAAAACTGCGGCCACTAGCGAGCGACTTGATGCGCGTACGCAACAGGATTTGGGGCAACTCGCCAACAATATTCATTCCCCTGAACAAGGGTTAGTTAATGAGTACTTAAACAAATTGAATTTGGCTGCGGTATTGGCTCAAATCATTCATCGGCGTCTGTCCGATGAAGGCGTGTATCAAAATTTGATTCAATCACCTGAGTATCAACGATTTAAAGTAATGTGGCAAAGCGCTGTAAGCAAAGTTGGGATGTAATGACTAAGGACAGCATTGATTATTTTTAATATCGAGGACGGATTTGATATGAATGATTTATATTCTCTGTTGTTACTGGCCGCGATCTTATTGGTTTTTACGATTTTCTATATTTTGCCAATAATAGCTATACGACGTCGCCCTGATGTGTCGCATCGAGAAAAAATACTTTGGATGTTAGCCGTGGTATTTATTTCCTGGGTAGCGTTTTTATTCTTTTGGCGATTAGCACCGCTGTTTAATAATGATGATAACGACCCATTTAGAATGGCATAATTGAACATGTTGACTCTAGGCTAAAGGTTAGTGGTTTCTAGATACAAAAATAATGTGTTAAGGCTTCATTCAGTTTAGCTGCATCATTATTGATATTAATAAATGCTCCCAAATAGTTAAAATAAAGTAGGGTTTGTCGACTTGAAGATTATTTTTTTTGCAATTTTTATTACTTGCTTGCCAGGATGCGCCTGGATTGCAATGGACCGCTATTATGCAGTGGATGGCGATTCAGCGCTGTGGCAATCAGAGTTTAAACCGGGAACAACGAGTGGTAAATCGACTGGTT
>JABXHQ010000030.1 GCA_013373545.1 Gammaproteobacteria bacterium | reverse complement strand
CGCGACGGTTAAAGCGGTATCACGCGCCAATGGTGAAGGCTTTACCCGCATTGCATTTCATCCAGAAGCCGAGCAAGCCTTAATTTTTAATGGTGTGGGAGAAGCTAAATTATTTGATTTTGCAAAAATGAGTTTTACTCAATTTGCTAGCGTAGTGGGTGGTGATAAGGTCCATCTTTCGGTGCGCCAAAACAATAGTGACAATACTGTAAAAGCATTAGTTTCGGCTGCGAGTTTTAATAACGGCAAGATGCATCTTGCTCGTTGGTCAGCACAAGCTGATGGGTGGCAATATCAAGGGTATGAAGAAACGTCGTCGGCCACCGGTGTGGCCAGTCAGTCTTCATCACAAGCAGCAGATGTAAGCGCAGAAGGCGCCCCTGAGCAACAAGTTACTCAAGTCGAACGTGGTATCCCCTTAGCGATTTTTAATAACCGTGAAGGAGTTATTGAAGTCCATCCTAATGGAATCGTGAGCTTTAAGACAGAAGCGCCGAATAAGCTGAATAAGCGCTGGCAACAGCTCGATGCAAGTTGGCTGAAGCGGTTACAGGAAATTTACCAGCAAGATGTGATTAACAGTGATGAAGAATATGAGCAGTATTACGATGAGGAGACTGAGACAGAAAGTGAGTCCGAAAGTGCGGTTAACTTACCGCAGTTCGATGCGCTTAATGGTTATGATACGACCCTAATTCAGAAAGCCTATAGCTCACCATCGGGAGAGTGGTTAGCACTGCAATGGATCGATTTTAGTATTTCGTTGGTTGCATATGAACAACCCTTTCAAGACTTAACAAAAGCACTTTCAATTGAGTGTGAGACGGTCAATAACTTACGTTGGTTGAGTAACGACCTTCTGGGCATTGATTGCGGCAATCAACAATTTTCGCTTTATCACTTGCCTTCGAAGCGCCAAGTTGCACGAATTAATCGCCATTTAGAGAATGTAGTGGGTGCTATTTATCATGTGCAAAGCAATCAGTTAGTGTTAGCGGATAATAGTCATAATGCTATCTTGCTCATCAACTTAACCGATGATACCAGTAAAGATTTGGTTGCAACCGTCGGATTAACAACGGCGATTACTTATGACCAAGATAATGCTCGCTATGCGATTGCCAATGATAATGGTCAGGTTATGTTATTTGCGAGCAACAAACCGGACGCGACTGAAATCCATGCGGTATCGGATCAACGCTTAGCGAATATGAACTTTTTTCAGTCCGGCCAGTATTTAGCCGCATTAACTGCCTCAGGTGAATTGGTTGTTATTGACGTTGCCAGCGCTTCTGAGTTGATCAATTTCCCAATAGCCAAAAAGTCTTTTTTACAATTTTGGCACTTAGAATCCAGTGGTCGATTAAGCGCGATGAGTGCTGATGGTCGATTGGTATATATTGATATTAATCTAGAGTAAAACCAAACTAAGGAGAACTATCATGACCGATAAAAAGCAATCTGCGCGACTTCGAATGTTAGCGACTGCCGCTAAATTAAGCTCGGTATTAGCGGTAATGGGAGTGAGCAATAGTATTCTATTAAATGAAGCTCACGCCGGCAAAGAGAAAGATGACATAAAACCGTTAGAGATGAAAAAAGTCGATAAAGTCGATGAAGCAGGTTTGAAAAAGTTACTTGAGCATGCCATCGAGAGTGGTGATATCAAAGCCGCAATTGAGAAATATGGTAAAGAAGCTAAGTTGAATGACAAACATAAAGAGCTATTGCGCAGCTTTACTCAGGAAGAGTTGAAAGATATTGAGAAGATCCGTGATTACCTAAATGGCGAAAAAGAAATACCCTTCCGTGGTCGTCGTGGTTAATCTAAATTTAAAATAGAGGTCGCTTGATTATGCAAAATGAATTCAAAGGACTACCCGACTGTGATGTCGCGTTGGTTAATATGCCAATTGTAACGTCACAAACGCCTTCGCTCGGATTAAGTTTGTTAAAAGCTGAACTAGAGCAGCGTTCCATTGCGTCGGTTATCCATTACTTGAATATTGATTTTGCAGAAAAAGTCGGCCTCGAAGTTTTGGCTGACCTTGAGACCCTTCCTACGGCTCAACTTGTCGGTGATTGGATCTTTAGCGCGAGCTTATGGGGAGAAGATGAAGCGCGAGATCGGCAATACATTGAGCAAGTTTTAAAGGATCAATCAAATGAACATCCGCATCATGATAACCGCTGTATAAGTGATGAGATGCTGCAGCGAATATTGGTTTGTCGTGCGCAGGTCGAGTCATTTCTTGAAGAGTGCTTACTTAAGATTGATTGGTCACGCTATAAAATTGTAGGTTTTACCAGCATGTTTCAGCAGCATATGGCAGCGCTTGCCTTTGCCAAGCGCCTGAAAGCTGCACACCCGGAAATTATTATTGTTTTTGGCGGAGCGAATTGTGCCGATGATATGGGCCGCGCGGTGATTGAGAATTTCGACTTTGTCGATGCGGTCAGCCTTGGTATGGCTGAGCAGGTTTTCGCGGAGTTCGTTAGTGCTATCTTACAAGGGAAAACCCCAAATAGTTATCAGGATTTTGTAATTCGCGGCAATATTGCCTCATGGCCACAAGCGCAAAAGTCGCCGGAGAATATGAATACCGTTCCGTTTCCTAACTTTGATGACTTCTTCTTTCAGCGGGTTGATCAGTCGACATTACCCGATGAGCGCTTAAGCATGATGGTAGAAACATCACGAGGGTGTTGGTGGGGACAAAAGCATCATTGTACTTTCTGCGGTCTGAATAATGCGACTATGAACTATCGTTTTAAATCGGCTGAGCGGGCTATGGATGAGTTTCTTTACTTAACAGAACGTTATGGTCAATACACTTCAACGGTAGCGGTGGTTGATAATATTATTCCGATGGATTACATGCGCAGTTTTTTACCTATGTTGCGCGATAGTGAATTAAAACTGGATATTTTTTACGAAACTAAAGCGAACTTGAAAAAAGAACATTTACAGTTATATCGTGATGCTGGTTTGAATATTATCCAACCGGGCATTGAAAGCTTTAGTGATCGTTTACTTAAGTTAATGAAGAAGGGCATCACTGGTCTACAGAATGTGCAGTTTTTAAAATGGTGCCGCGAATTTGGCGTGCGTCCTGTATGGAACTATTTAGCTGGGTTTCCCGGCGAAGTAGCAGAGGACCATTATCAACAGTTAAAATGGTTTCCTTTACTTAGCCACTTATACCCACCGGATGTGAGTTGGATCCGTATTGATCGATTTAGTCCTTATCATTCCAACCCGGAACAATATGGTATTAAAAACTTAAGACCGTTCAGTGCTTTTGAATATCTATACCCGGGGTTAGCACCAGAGCAACGCGCGCGCGTCGCCTATTACTTTATCGGTGAGTATGAGGTCGCGGAAGAAATGTTTGAATATTCAAATCAGGTCAATGACGCGGTGAATCACTGGAAAGATGAATTTGAATGGTCATCGTTGTTTTACTTTGATAGCGAAGAACTGTTAACCATTGTTGATGACCGCGACTGTGCGGTTCAAAGTAAATATCAATTGAGTGGTTTAGCGCGCTGGTTGTATTTGCAATGTGATCATATTCGCAATCTCGATAAATTGACCGATGAAGCGATTGAGTTAGGGTTAAGCCAAGATGCTCAAGAAGTCAGCCAAAGTCTGCAAGAGTTGGTGAACAATCGACTTATGTTAGTCGACAATCATAAGTATTTGGCGTTGGCGGTTTCGATTGAATATGAGTATTTCCCGCCACAACACACTTGGCAGCGTGCAGGCATGGCTTTGTTGTGAACGCCGCGTTTGGTTGCTGTTCACAACCTTAGTGAGAGTAATTGCGGTTAAATTGAGATTTCTATATGCTGGTCAACAATCATACAAGGAGACCAGTGATGAAGAAATATCTCATTAATATAATAATTCTGATCGGAGCGCAGTTAAATTTAGAGGTATTCGCGACTGACGTTACCATTCCGAATAGTTTTTCTTCCGGTACGCCGGCCCGAGCGTCAGAAGTTAACCAAAACTTTAATGCAGTAAAAGCGGCGGTTGATGATAATGATGCGCGTATTACCAGCAATGCCGCGAACATTACCGCAAATACCAATGCGATCAGTTCGTTAAATCAAGTCCGCAGTTATATCTATCCTATCAATGTTGCCGCCGTTAATAACGCGGGCTATCCGAATTTAAGAATGAATTCATCCGGAATGTACAACACCACTGATCTGACGGATATCGTTCAAGCGCCAGTCATTTTGCCCGATGGCGCTAATGTGACCGGAATGGATTGCTTTGTGCGTGACAATCACAACACCGCCGACTTTAATGGCGGTCAGATCTTGTTAATGCGCGTTAATGTTGTCGAAGACTTACCGCCGGGAGTTTATCAATCTTTGGTTGAAATTGAGCTAGATACAACAGGTAATGTTTATGGCTTACGACGCTTAACGGACTCTGATGGAGTAGTTGAAAATGCCGAAATTAATAATGCGGAATACATGTATTATGTGCGTTTTTGGATGCAGCGAACACAAGCCGTTTCTAATTTAATGGTGTCGGGTTGTCGCCTTACCTATGAAATATAGTAGGCTCGGTTATGAAAAAGTATTTTTCAATTCTTTCTCGACTGGCCATTGTGATGGTGTGTGCGCTTTCTATTAGCAGTTGTGGCTCAGGCTCTTCCAGTAAAAGCTATGATGCTGTTTGGGATCAATTCGAGTGGGATAGTTATAACTGGCAGTAATCAACTGCGTTAATGCAAAATAATTGGAACGGGTAGCTGGGTGCAGCGGGGCTGCACCCATACTAACTAGACAGACAACAAATGCAGAGGCATCGTCTTTAGTATTGGTTGCCGATTTTTATTGGGTATCAGCCGCTGCCGCTTTTTTGGCAGCGTCAACCAGTTCTCGTACATCTCTCAACAATTCAGCGACATCATATACAATGCCATCTTTGATGGTGTAACGAATGCCTTTGGTACGCATTGGTTGATTGTTGGCATCGAGTTTAAAGTGCCCGGTACCATAAAGAACTTTAAAGTTTTGCAGCGGGTTTTCTTTCACCACAATTAAATCGGCTAATTTGCCCACTTCAATAGAGCCGATATCTTGATCCATTTTTAACACTTCAGCGCCGTTAATAGTGGCCGACTTAATCACTTCTAGTGGATGAAAACCGGCTTCTTGTAGTAACTCAAGTTCGCGAATATATCCGAAGCCATAGACTTTATAGATGTAACCACTATCAGAACCCGTGGTTACACGCCCGCCATGATTTTTGTAATCGTTGACGAAGGTCATCCAGCGTTGAAAATTTTGCTTCCAGTTAATTTCATCTTGTGTAGTCCAATCAAACCAATAGGAACCATGAGCATAACGACTGGGTTCGAAGAACTGCCACAAACTAGGAAGCGTGTACTGCGCATGCCAGTCGGCGTTGCGTTCGCGCATCAGATCGCGGCTGGCTTCGTAAATGGTGAAGGTTGGATCCAAGGTAAAGTCTAGCTTGATTAGTTCATCGCGAAGTTGATTCCAGCGCTCACTGCCGGGAGCGGCAGCCTGTAACCATAGCTTTCCGGCTTCGGCAAAACGATGTTGCTCATCTTGATAGTTGTAGTCTACCGGGTAATTCTGGATCACTTGATCTTCAAATAATGCTTCGGGAAGTCCATACCAATGTTCCATCGATGTTAGGCCGAGGTTGGCACTGGTGCGTACATTCATGCGCACCACATCAATCTGTGCATGGTGCATGGTGGTGCCCATATTGTGCTTTTGGGCTTGCTCAATTGCCGCAGCAATAAAGTCGGGGCGAGCGCCAAAGAATTTGATCCCTTTAGCGCCTTTAGCGGCTACTTTATCAACCCAACGACGGACTTCTTGGGTCGAACGAAAAGGACCTTCATGGCCCATTCCAAAACCGACATAAGGAACCAGTCTTGGCGCGGTGATAGCATTTCGAGCACTTTTCTGTTGCTGTTCAACCGTCCAATCAAGGCCGTTAAAACTACCCGGCTCACGCACCGTGGTAATGCCATGTGCCAACCACAGTTTAAGCACATATTCTGCCGGCGTGCCTTGTGCGCTACCACCTAGGTGACCGTGCATATCGACAAAGCCAGGGAGTACATAGTGGCCTTCGAGCCATAACTCTTTTGTATTCGCATCCGCTTCGGGTCGCTTTCCTTTAATGGCTACGCCGGGGTGGCCCACGACCTGAATGTCGCTGATACGGTTGCCCTTTATGACAATATCAACCGGACCGATGGGGGGCGCACCATGGCCTGCGATAACGGTAACTCCGCGCAGAATTAAGCGCTGATAAGGGCCTTCACCGCGATCGCGGTCGGGTGCGGATGGAATGGCGGCACTGATGAGAGAGCTGCTGAATAACAAAATTGGGATGATAAGCGTTCGTAGCATAGTCAGATCTTTTCAAATCGGTAAAGCGCTACGGTAATCGAAAAAAAAACGGACCACAAGGGGGATTTAAGTTGTGGTCCGTGGGTGCTAGCGAAAAGAGAAACTCAGTCAGTGCTTAGTGTTCGTGTCGCTCACGGCGTTGCTGGCGTTTTTCTTGGCGCATTTCATGTAGCAACTCAAGCTTACCTTGTTGTTCTGCGTTAAGCAGCGCTTTCATATCTTTATGCGCTTGCGCTCGAATCAACATTAGCTCAGTTTTTTGATCACTAATTTGACGATTCAGTTGTTGTACCACGCCTTTATCTGGACTCGCTTTGCTCATTTCTTGCTTCACTTGTTGCTTTAGTTGCTGAATATTTTCGCGATAGCTTTGGCCTTCCGCTTTAGCGTTATTCATAATGCCTTTCACCGCTTCTGATTGCGCTTGGGAAAGCTCTAATTTTTCGGTTAAAAAGGCCAGACGTTTTTGTTGATGCCCACCGTCGCGATGTCCGGCGAAAAGCGAGCCGCTAAAGGTAGCGACAATAAGTATTAAGGTAAGTGCTTTGTTGATGTTCATAATCAAGTCCTCTGCAGTTGCTTAAAAGAAGATGCCAATCAGTCGTAATAAGCTGGCATGGGATAAAGTATATATTTGCCAATTGCAAAGATGGTTATGGGTCATGTAAAGATTATGTAAATTTAATCTTTAGCCATTTACAAATTCATTCTAGCCGATATGGTATACACTTAGATAATCCTTGAAACCAATAGAAGTCCCCTATGTCACGTATCTTGCTAGTCGATGACGATATCGAGCTGTGCCAATTACTGAGCGAATACTTAACCCAAGAAGGATTTACCGTTAATACGGTACATGATGGCGCAATGGTCAGCGCACAATTGCAAGCAGACAATTTCGATCTAATGATCTTAGACGTTATGTTGCCGAATAAAAATGGCTTCGAAGTATTGCGAGAAGTAAGCCTGACCCAGAAACTTCCCATTTTAATGCTAACCGCTAAAGGCGACGATATTGACCGAATTCTAGGCTTAGAAATGGGGGCCGATGATTATCTAGCTAAGCCCTGCAATCCACGTGAATTAGTGGCCCGTATTCGCAGCATCATTCGTCGCTTTAATACTGTCCCCGAAACCATGCGCGATGATGTTGATGTATTGCAGGCAGAAGATGTCATCGTGGACATGAAGCGGCGCGAGGTTACCTGTCATGGACAAGTGGTAGAACTTACCGCCACCGAGTTTGATATTCTTGTGCTACTGCTAAAAAATGCCGGAGAGTTAGTTACTCGAGAACTGATCAGTGAACAATGCTTAGGACGTAAGTTGTTAGCTTATGATCGTAGTATCGACATGCATATTAGTCATTTAAGAAAAAAGCTAAGTCATCAAGCATTCTCCAGCGAACGCATTAAAACCGTGCGCGGAACAGGGTATCAGTATGTGGCCGTTTAATCGACTCAGTGTTTTTTGGAAAGTTTTTATTTGGTTTTGGAGCTCACTGATTTTATTAGTCTTGGTCGCCATGGTTACCTGGATGTTAGTTAAGGACAACATTAATTATTATGCCGCCGATGAACGAATGTTGGCGATAACCCAAAAAATCGCGCGGATTTTAGAAAGTGATATGTATGAGGAACGAAAGCGGCGGGCTATTCGCGGCTTATTACGTTCTTTTGAACCGCCAAGGCGACAAGATCCGAGCAATGAATTTAAGTTGTTTCGGCCATTTTATCTCGTGGATGAAACTATGCGCGATTGGCGCGGCGGCCCGATACCGAATGCTGCTGTAGGTTTGTTGTCGCAAACACAAGTTGAAGGCCGCGTTGCGGTTTATCAAGATTTTGTTTACATCGCAGGCCCAATGGTGACCCAACAAGGGCAACGCTATCGACTGGTGGTTTCTCAATATGTCGGGCGCTTTAAGGGGCGAGTGTTATTGCATATTGCGCAGTCTTTTAGTGTTTGGCCATTGCTGGCCTTTTTATCCGCGAGTGGCGTGATGTGCTTTATGTTGGCATGGACCATAACTCGGCCAATTCGGCAGTTGCAATTTTCCGCCCATCAGGTGGCCAGTGGGCAAGCCTTAAAAGCGGTTGATCATATCGGTAATCGGCGTGATGAATTTTTTGAACTGGCACAAGATTTTGATGCGATGGCGCAAAAAATGTTATCAACTGTTAATTCGCAAAAGCAAATGTTGTCGGACGTTTCCCATGAGCTGCGTTCGCCATTAACGCGCATGCAAATTGCATTAGGACTGCTTGAAAAATCAATTTCGGAAAATGAGCAGCGGCACTTCCAACAGTTGCTCAACGATTGTGAATTAATGGAGCAAATGATCGCGCAGATTTTAAAGCTTGCATCGCTTGATCGAGGGCAGATATTTGAGTCGGAAGAATTGGTAGAGTTTTTCGATTTAATTGAGCACTTAATTCAAGATGTTCAATATGAAGCGGATCGGCACAACATTACCATTGAAGTTGATAATCAAACCGGACAACCGTCACTGCGGTTACTTGGATACTATGGGCTGCTAAAAAGTGCGATTGAGAATTGTCTGCGTAATGCGGTGAAATACTCGCCGCAGCAGTCAACGGTTTCGCTTCACATTATGCAAACCCAGCGACATATCAAGCTGCTTATATGTGATCAAGGTAATGGTGTAAAAGAGGAGTATTTACCGCGATTATTTGAGCCCTTTTTTCGCACTGATGAAGCGCGCACACGCGAACTTGGTGGCGCTGGATTAGGTTTGGCGATTGCGCGCCGTGCGGTAATGGCGCATCAAGGAAATATCACTGCCCAACAGCGCAGTGATGGCAAAAATGGGTTATGTATAGTCGTCGAACTGCCATTAAGCCGAGTGCGCGAATCTTCTTAAAATATGTCTGCCGTTGAATTTAACTTGGAAATTTAAACCGCCGAGTGAAACCAAACACCTTGGTTTACCTGACAGTCGATACTATCGAGAATCATATGAATACTCAGCCCTGCGCCAACAGCGCGCAGCGGTTTGAATAGCATTAATGCCGCGTAAAATGGTACCAACCATAGCTTATGGAGTGGATGAAAGTTCATACTGCAGCGCAAAGGATCGTAGATAGGGGTGGCAACTAAGTGGTCGAGATCGATCAGCATGGTTAACATCATGATAATAAAAACTTTATACCAAGGTTGCTTGAACCAGTGTTTAGCTAATAAAACGCTGAGAATCAAGGGCACCAATGCATGCAAAAATAAATGAAACATAAATTAGAATTAATAACGAGTAAGGTTGGAATTATATCATGAAGCAAAGCGGTTGCGACTGAATTAGTTAGCTGTTGCATTAGCGCGGAAGATATTGCGGACTTTTACGGTAGTGACAATCTTAATGATAACTTAGGGCCTTTTGCGTTACGCCGTTATGAAATAAACCGGAAGCACTTTGGGTTATAGTAATGAGCTTGATGGTATAAGTCTCGGAGATGCTGTTGGCGGAACGATTGTTGATTACATTCAGGTATATGAATGCCGATGTGATGATAGTTTCGTTTGGATCTTTGGTTCGATTGATCGTCCCCAATTTCCCAGCAGTCGTTTTTTATAACGAGTAAGCGGCCCAGAGATTAGGTTCAATATAAGCTGCTGTATTCATCGTATGATCCACTTCGAGTGGAACAATCGCAAACGGAATGGTTTGTGTTGACGCATTATTCAATGGCTGTTCAAGCCACTGGTTCCACCAAGTTATGCTGGCTCGAATGGTAATCGATTGATGACAAATATTCAGTAGTTTTGCGCCCTCTTCAAGGTGTCGACTAATCCAAGGGTCGACAATACTTTTTTGCTGAACAGCGCGGATAAATTGCTCAAAATTCAGTTCTGGGTGGCGGTTTTTGGCAATCGGCCGAATCGGCACGACGATGCGTTCATAATTCTTCGCACCAGCAATTACCTTTGCCGCCTTAATTAATACGTTCGGTAAGTTTAGTGACGGTGCATTGAACGCCAAAGTCACTTGTTGTAATGCGAGAGCATTCGGTTGATGACTGTAGTGAGCTTGACGATAGGCCCATTGCCAGCCATCGTCAGGCAAGGTCTCGGTCATTGGATCGGGAAGAGTGAGGGCGACGGCACTCATACACGCAACAAGCTGCCCTGTAGCTTGCTCACGAATACCGATAATCATATGGTTATCGGTATATTGTTTGCGCTCACTTTGACTAAACATTTCTGGGAAGTCGATATCACTAGGCGTTAAAAAATACGCTGGCCAAATGCTGGCGATAAGTTCATCGTAGTCAGTAATATTTTGCGCTGACGCTTGGCACCAGAAGAGTGAATCTGGCAGTTGACCTAAATTGAGTCGTAAAATATCCAATGGCGAGTAATCTTTATTATTGACTCTTAATAAGATATGAAGAAATTAGGCACTTGTAAACTCGAGGTTAGTTAAATCAAGCGGTTTAGTCTGCTGCCACAACTGCGCCGCGAGCGCTTCTAGATCATCGATATTGGCGCCCTTAGCGATCCAGCTTGCCAGCGCTCCCGCGGTATCCGGGAATGGAACTTTTGGCGGTGACTTTTGATTCAGCCAAGTGCCCAGTTGTTGATGATTAAACTCATCGCAGGTTGTCGCTAAACCCAATTCTTTAAGGACTTTGGCGTTTGAAAGTTGCTCCATTTGTCCTGCAACGGGTTGCACTAATAGGCGTTTACCTAGATGTAAAGCTTCACTCGGTAATTCAAAACCAGCGCCACAAATTATTGCATGAGTTTTTGCTAGATCCTGTTGAAAGCCATCGCGAGAAAATGGTCGAATATGAATATGACCTTGATCGATGGGTGCATGGACTTGATGATAAATGTAAAACTGGTGCTGATCGAAGGGCCTGACCAACTCAATCAGTTTTTCTAATGATTGAAACGGAAAGTAAACTAAAACATGTTGTTTATCGCACGGAGGAACTTCTTTATGCAACTCTGTATCGATAACCGGCGGTAAAATAATTTGGTTAAAATGATGCCAATGCAATCCGATCGGATGGGTGACCGGTGCAAACCACCGCATGATTAACCGGGTCATTAAGTTACGGCCTTTGGTTGGGATATTAAATTGAAATGCGCTCTGGTGCGATAGTCCGAAAGTTTCGCGCTTTGCCCGCTTGGCAGCCCAAGCGGTAACCGGTTCAAAGTCACTGATTATCACATCGTAGCTCGCTAAGTCGAGATGCTTTACATCGCGATAGAGCTGACGAAAACTTAGCTGTTGTGCGGTTTTTAAAATGTCAATTTTGCCATTGGATGTGACAAAAGTGAGGCCACGAAAACATTGATAATCACCAAAGCATTGCATATCAAAGTAATCTTCGCGCGCGCGACCGCTGAATATCCAGTCGACATTTATGTCATGTTTTGCAAAAGCTTTTGCCATTACTCGAGCGCGAGTAATATGACCGTTGCCGGTACCTTGTACGCCATAAAGTATTTTCATGATTATGCTAAATCCATTGCAGATAATTAACGCAAGCAAGGGCACTTTCACTGGCAACAATGCCAAGCAATGAGCCGGCGAGAATGTCACCCGGGTAGTGCACACCAAGCAGCACTCGAGAAAGCCCAACCAGTGTTGCGAAGATCAAAGCGGCAATAAAAAATGCGTTGTAAAATTGACCCACTAACAGAGCAAAGACAAATGCAGCTCCAGTGTGACCTGACGGAAAACTGAATTTATCTGAGGGGCGAATGAGTGCTTTTAAACCGACGATTTTCTGTTGTGGGCGATCACGTTGAATGATGTTTTTTAAAATTAGGTAGCTACTGACCTCAATGCTAAAAGCCAATAAAGCCGTCAGGAAAAATGCTTGGCCAAATTGTGGCTCGAGTATTAGCAGAAGTACCGCAATGATAAAATAAAGTGGGCCATCGCCAAGACGTGAACAGTTTCGTACAAAACGATGGTAGTGACAGCCATGAGTTGAATAGATCCAGAGGAATGCTTGTGTGTCGATATGGTGCATGCGTTGTAAAAAAGTATTCATCAGCACTCTCCTTTGGGGAGTCAAACTAACCCAGTTGTTAGTGTCCTCTAATGTGCGACTCGGCAATGTCAAGTAAGTGACGATTCGTTGAACCTTTGATGACAAGTCGATTCGCGCTTGTATCATCGATAATAAAATGTAACAGTGCGCACAAACTTAATTGCGGTAATAAGAGGTCGTAATGGCAAAGCCAGGAAAAACGGGAATAGCGCGGATAAGAGACGCGTTTTTCTATTCTATGAAAGGGTTTAAAGCCGCTTGGCGACACGAAGCTGCGTTTCGCCAAGAAGTCTTATTGGCGGCTATCTTAACGCCGGTCGCATTCTGGTTAGCAAGCTCAATGATTGAGTTGATTTTACTGCTCGCCAGTCTGTTTTGGGTGCTAATGGCCGAGTTAACCAATTCCGCGATTGAAGCCAGCGTGGATCGGCATGGCAGTGAGCATCATCAGTTGTCTGGACGGGCAAAAGATATTGGCTCTGCGCTAGTGTTTGTTAGTTTAAGCTTGATGGCACTGGTATGGGGAATAATTGCGGCGGAACATTTGGGGTGGTTAGTTTTTTAACTATTCCACTCCAGTATAATTGAACGGCATTATTAGTAGCTTGAGTATAGCTAAACGGTATAAAAATTGTGCGAATGCCACTCAAAATCTTCCGCAACTGGCCGATATAATAACGACAAGCGTAAAAGTGTTGGTTTTAGCACTTTTACTTCATCCCGTAACAGTCGAGGTTATTATGCAAATTGATGGGCTATCAGCCGCATTAGGCGGTTTTCAAAACGCCGTTAACCGCGCTGGTGAAGCGGCACAAGAAATTGCGTCGAGCAGTACCCAGAAAAGCGGAACTCAAGATCTAGTGGAGCCGCTCGTAGAATTGAAAGTTGCTGAACGCGATGCTGCGGCCAATGCTAAAGTGATCGAAACCGAAAATAAGGTTTTGGGCAGCTTAATTGATATTGAGGTTTAACCGGTAAGGTTAGTCTTTGATGGTCATTAATCCGCCTTCGTTTAGTCTCCCAATCAGCACCGCTAACCTTCCTACCGAGGCGGTGCGCAGCGAGACACGTCTGCAAGAAAGAGTCCCTGAACCATCCGCCACAACTGAAAACGTGCGTTCTCGCGCCAGTGTCGATGAGTCGACCAATAGTTCACCGCGAGCCGAAGCGCGCAATAACGGTAATGTGTCCGAGCAAGCGATCGCTGAACGCGAGGGCACCGGTGACAACGCCGAGCAAGAAGATGGTCGCTCAAATGATCAGCAGCGCCAAGGGCAAAGTGATCCGACAAGTCGACGCGAAGCAATTGAGCAACGTGAAGAGCAGGTCGAGATCAATCAATTAAAGGCCCGTGACCGTGAAGTGCGAGCTCATGAAGCGGCCCATGCGGCGGTTGGTGGTAATATTGCCGGAGCGCCCAGTTATGAGTTCCAACGCGGGCCCGATGGCCGCCGCTATGCGGTAGCCGGTGAGGTACCCATCGATGTTGCAGCGGTCCCCGGTGATCCTGCTGCGACCATTCGTAAAATGCAGCAAGTGCGTCGCGCAGCTTTGGCCCCGGTGGATCCTTCCTCGCAAGATCAGGCTGTCGCCGCGCAAGCGACTGCGCGTGAAGCACAAGCGCGCGCGGAGCTGCAAGCAGAGCGTAGCCAAGAAGCAGAGAGAAGTGAGACCTCGCAAACACGCTTTGAAGGTCGGCTGCGTCGCCTAGGTGTTATTGAATCGCCACCGCCCGGTGAACGACTAAGTGTGGTCGCCTAGTCGCTAAATTGCCTTTTTGCATGCATTCTGCAGCGAAATCTCTTATAGTTCGCACTCAAATCAAGATAAGAGAAGTTAGCTTTTGCGTTCTGGGGAAATGGTACGGCCGTTCTTAAAATGGGCCGGGGGAAAATATCGACTGATCGATCGCATCGCCGCAAGTTTGCCGCCGGGGAAGCGTTTGATAGAACCCTTTCTCGGCTCTGGTGCGGTTTTTTTGAATACTCAGTACGAGCGCTACTTGCTGGCCGATATTAATCCCGACTTAATTCACTTGTATCGCACCTTGCAGCAAGAGCGCAGCGAATTTATTGAGTACTGCCGGGAGTTGTTTCAACCACAATGGAACCGGTCTGAACGCTACTACGAATTAAGGGCTGAATTCAATGAAATATCACCGGGAATTCGCAAGTCCGCACTCTTCCTTTATCTCAATCGGCATGGATATAATGGACTCTGCCGCTATAATTTAAGTGGCGGCTTTAATGTGCCCTTTGGAAAGTACAAAAAACCGTATTTTCCAGCGAATGAAATGCTCGCATTTGCAGACAAAGCAAAACGAGCGACTTTCATTTGCGCAGATTTTGAAAGCGTTATGAAGCGAGCGCGACGCGATCACGTGGTTTATTGTGATCCTCCCTATGTTCCCATATCGCCAACGGCGTACTTCACGAGTTATGCCAAGCATGGATTCTCATTACATGACCAAGAAAGGTTAGCGTTTCAAGCCAAACGATTAGCACAACGGCAAGTGACCGTGGTGATTTCGAATCATGAAAATGAAGTGACTCGGGCAATGTACCGAGATGCCAAGCTGGTTAGTTTCCCGGTACGTCGGTTTATTAGCTGTAATGGCCAGCAGCGCGGTCAAGCCGATGAGTTGCTGGCGATTTTTAGCTAGAGCTTAAAAAATAGGCAGTTCATTCTCATTGGGAATATAGGCCTAGGTATATAATGAAACGGTTCACATTTAGAACAAAATGTGCTTAATCAGGCTCCATAAGGGCAGATCCGTGACTTATAATGTCTTTAATTCGTTAACTATCTTCTCATTGAGAGATGGAGTTCAAGCAAGGAGAACTGACAGGTGAAAGTCGTAGCAACGCACCGACTAGCAGAAGCTAAAGAGAAGTTTCCCGCTTCAAGAACCGCACTGGATGGCTGGTTTCGAATCATGAATTATACCGATTTTACGTCTGATATTGCGCTAAGAAGAACTTTTTCTGAGCTGCGCAACAATGGTAACGAGTATTGGTTTTTAGTGCCCGGCACCACTTTGTTATTGAAGGCAATTATTAACTTTTCGGCCCAAGTCGCAATGGTCAAAGATGTGCGACCTGGGGTTTTGTAATCAAAAGCTGAGGGATAAGTGAGATGAACGATAAACTTCAACATGCAATTGAGCATTGGGATGCTGTTGCGCCGTTGGTGCAACGCCCAGAAACAGAGCGTGACTACGAGTCACTGGTGCATCAACTTGAAGAAGCGATGACTCTGTCGGGTGAAGACCGTGCTAGCCCAATTAACGGATTAATCGAAGGTATGGCACATGCCGCGTCACAATACGAAGAAAAGTTCTTAGTCAACGAGGTTGGCAGTGGCGTTTCAGCACTTAAATATTTGATGAAAGTGCATAAGATCAAACAATCCGACCTAAAAGAAGTGGGTAGCCAAGGGGTTGTTTCTGAAATTCTAAATGGTAAGCGTTCTTTGACCGTTCGCCATATTCGAGCCTTGTCTCGACGCTTTGCGATTAGCCCTAACGCATTTTTAGAGCCTTAGTCGCCAGTTTGTTGGTCTTTGGCTAACAAGCACTCTCTGCTTTGATTGCGCGCCGCGTTAGGCGCGCATTCCCTTTCATTCGATAAATACTTCGACTAACTCAAGGTCTTCTTTACGTAACTTCCCGGAGCATCCTCTAATGCCGGTAGGTGTCCAGCACTCGGATCGCGAGCCGCTACTTTTGTCTTTGAGCGACTGTTCAACCATTTCATCCAGTAGGGCCACCAAGATCCTTCTTGTTGCTCAGCACTGGCTCGCCATTCATCACTAGTTGCCACCAACTGGTTATTGGTGAAATAGCTGTACTTACCACTGTTAGCTGGATTGATAACACCTGCCACATGACCAGAGCCTGCCAATACAAATTCTACTGGTCCGGATAATAACTGGGCGCCGAGATAGGTGCTTTTCCAAAGCGCGATATGATCTTTCTCCGCCGAGAGGAAAAAGCATGGGATATCAATTTGACTCAAGTCGATGGCAACGCCGTTCATTTCGATACCACCCGGTTCGCGTAGCCGGTTATGTAAATACATATTCTCGAGGTAAAAGCTATGCATGGCCGCCGGCAAATTCGTTGCATCGGCATTCCAATACAGTAAGTCAAATGCGGGAGGCTGCTTACCCAAAAGGTAATTGTTCACGTGATATGACCAATGCAAATCGTTTTCGCGCAATAAATTATAAGAAAGGGCGAGTGCACGGCCGTCTAGCACTCCTTCTTGGGCCATTTGCTGATTGAGAATGTCGAGCTGTTCTTGTGATAAAAAGCAGCCTAGCTCACCCGGGTAAGTAAAATCGAGGAGCGTGGTAAAAAACGTCGCGCTGGCGATGCGGTTATCGTTTTGGCTTTTCATATATGCCAAAGCAGTCCCGAGTAAGGTTCCGCCAAGACAATAACCAATGGTGTTAATCGAGGACTCGCCAGTGGTTTGTTCAATGGCATCAATCGCCGCAAGCACGCCTTCGTTTAGGTAGTTTTCAAAACCTTTGTCTTTCATCGACGCATCGGGATTGACCCAAGAAATCATAAATAATGTGTGGCCTTGTTCAACGACCCACTTGGCCAGTGAATTCTCACTGCGTAAATCCAGAATATAATATTTATTGATCCAAGGAGGCACGATTAATAATGGCTTTTTAGCCACTTTTTCAGTCGTAGGTTGATACTGAATCAATTGAATTAAATCGTTTTGAAAAACCACCTTACCGGGCGTGACCGCCAAGTTACGACCGGGAGCGTAGGCCTCTAGATCGGTCATTTTGATGGTATGCATGCCGTCACCACGACGCACATCTTCAAGGTAGTTTTGCAGTCCGCGAATCAGATTGGCGCCACCAGATACTTGGGTCTCGTGTAGGGCGACAGGGTTCGTCGCTAAAAAATTACTGGGAGAAATGGCCGATAACCACTGCCGGACAAAAAACTCAACTCGTTGCTTTAAATCTTGCTCTAAGTCGGGAATATCACCGATTAAGTTTTGCGTGGTTTGGCAAAAGTTTAAGTACATTGCCGCGAGCTGCTGAAATCCTGGTTGCTGCCACTGCTCATCTTTAAAGCGACGATCGTTGAGTGGGGTCTCCTGCTGAAAAATAGCTTGGAGCCCTGAAGCCAATTGTTGCTGATACTGAGCTAACAAATCTGGCGACTGCGCTAGCTTAGTTAGCGCAAGTGTGACATCTTGCGTCATTAGCATTTGCCGCTGAAAATCAAACCACATACGCTCACTGTTTTTTTTCAGTAAATCAGCACTTGCATGCATCTGCTCACTTAGCTGTTCGATAAGTTGCTGAAATTCCTGTTGGTTGGTCGCCATGGTCACAACTCCTCCGAGTATTTATGTTGGCCAAAATAGTTGCGCTATGTTGCATTGCGGCAGCTGTATTTGTACGACATTTTAAGCAAAAAATACAGCACCTTGATGAATTAAATTATTCTTAGCTACTGGTCAGATGAGATAGTAATTCTATTTAAAACAATAAGATAGGTATTTTTTTTGAGATATTAGTCGCGATTCATCATTTGGTCATAAAATAAACGTAGACTAAATATTGCACTGCACAAGTAAATTGACTATGCTGTACTGCAGCAAAATTGCTAATAACCGCTACCAAGGGAGAATCATTATGTTCGCTCAAGTATTTAGTTCCATGGCCGACCAAGGCAAAGCTATGTTTGAGCCTGCTTTCGAGTTCAATCGAATTGCACTCGGTCAAGCTCAAAAAGTTGCTGAAAAGCAGCTTGAGTTAGTAAACGAGTACACCAAATTAGGTCTATCACAAATCAATAAAGCGGCCTCAATCAGTTCAATTGACGACATTCAAGCGGCCTCTGAAGCGCAGCTTAAAGTGGGTCAAGAACTATCAGAGAAGCTCATGAAAGATGCAAGCGACTGGGCTGTGATGGGTCAAGCGCTGACAGAAGAGTGGAAAACCTTCGCAGAAAGCAAGTTCCAAGCCGTTGTGAAAGAGCCGGTTAAAGCCGCAAAGAAGTAAGCTCAAGCAGTAATGAATGGTAGTCGGCATCCTCTAGGAATAGAGGGTGCTTTTTTTTGCCTGAAATTTAGCCCGCTTGGTAGCTCGCAATGGTGCTATTGACGAACCAAATGATCGAAAGCACAAAAATGACCACCGCGATTATGCCAATGAATATATATTCGGGTGCCGAACCTTGCTCGAAATCCTGCTGGCGTTTTTGTTCGCTTTGCACCCCAAACATGGCGGCGAGTACACTTTGTACAACGGCAAACAGGCCCGGCTTTTTGCTATTCGGTGGGTTGGTTTCAGTCGGTTGTTCGGACACTGGTCAGTAGCTTCCGTTTTGAGCCTTCTGGTTAGTGAAAAAGCTCGATAATGTCTTGAAAATGCAAGCTGCCAAGTTTGTGGCGTTTTACGAGTTTTTCGAACCAAGAAGGGGAGGTTTTCTTCTTCTGCTCTTCAAGAGTTGCTTCCGCCGTAGCGTTTTCGACGGGTTGAAGTTCGTTGAGGCACTGTTG
>JABXHQ010000182.1 GCA_013373545.1 Gammaproteobacteria bacterium | reverse complement strand
AACAAAATAACTTACGCTAAAATGCGGCTAAAATTCGCTTAAAGGAGAAAAAGCCGCAGTTTTACTGGTATTTCAATAAGCCACGGTATGAATCTTCTCAACAACCGACTCAATAGATTAAAAATCAACCACCTGTTAACTAAAGCACTTCAAAAACACGTTTTATTTCCGGAAACACTCGATCTTAAAGCAACTGGACCGACCACAAATACAGTGAGTTGGCAGGGAAAATACGGGAAATTGCCACAAAAATCACATTATCGCGTTAATTTAAACTAGACTTATCGACGCCACCTCGGCACAATGCGCTTAATCGAGCTAAAAAACAAAACACTGAGGTTTCGCCGAAGATATATTTATTTTCGCCGCCGTTTAAACACAATGCATTTATTATTACTCAATGGCCCTAACTTAAACTTGCTGGGTACTCGTGAGCCCGAAATTTACGGAGCTGAAACGCTCGCTGATATCGAGCAACAAGTGGCCGCGAAAGCCGAGCAATTGGGTGCCCAAGTGGTTAGCTTTCAAAGTAACGCCGAACATGAGCTGATTGAACGTATTCATCAAGCTAGCCATGAGTCAATTGACTTTATTGTGTTTAACCCTGCCGCGTACACCCACACCAGTGTGGCGTTACGCGACGCATTAACCGCGGTCGCGATACCTTTTAGTGAAGTCCATATTTCCGATCCGGAGCAAAGAGAGCCGTTTCGACAGCAATCTTTTTTTTCCGATATTGCGGTACATGTGGTGAAAGGCTTAGGCACTCAGGGCTACTTAGTCGCCACTGAGCAAGCTATAGAATTTTTAACATCCCAAATCCGTTAACGCACTTAGGTGCTGACAGTTTTAATAATTACGCTAATAAAAGGTTAACATTATGGATATTCGTAAAGTTAAAAAACTCATCGAATTGCTAGAAGAGTCAGGTGTTTCAGAGATTGAAATCAAAGAAGGCGAAGAAAGCGTTCGCATCAGCCGCGCGAGCAGTGTCGTGCCTGTTGCTGCCGCACCGATGGCAGCTCCGGTCGCAGCACCTGCTGCAGCGCCAGTAGCAGCCGAAGCTGCCGCACCGGTTGATAATACGCCAGCAGGCGAGCCCATTAAATCACCTATGGTTGGCACCTTCTATCGCTCTCCATCACCCGGCGCAAAACCTTTTGTAGAAGTTGGTGATACCGTCAATAAAGGTGACACTCTGTGTATCGTCGAGGCAATGAAAATGATGAATCACATTGAGTCTGAAGTTTCCGGTACCGTTAAAGCCATTTTGGTCGAAGATGCGGAACCGGTAGAGTTCGACGAAGTGTTATTTGTAATCGAATAATTTTGCGCTAATCCAACGAATTTAGGTGGACTCATGTTAGAGAAAGTCCTGATTGCTAACCGCGGAGAAATTGCGCTGAGAATTTTGCGCGCATGTCGTGAGCTTGGCATAAAAACTGTGGCGGTGCATTCCACAGCAGATGAAAATTTAATGCACGTAAAATTAGCTGACGAATCCGTGTGTATCGGACCACCAACGCCGACTCATAGTTACCTCAACATTCCGGCTATTATTGCTGCGGCGGAAGTAACCGACGCGGTCGCGATTCATCCGGGTTATGGCTTTTTAGCCGAAAATGCTGACTTCGCTGAACAAGTAGAAAAGTCAGGCTTTACGTTTATTGGCCCAAAAGCCGACACTATCCGTTTAATGGGGGATAAAGTTTCCGCTATTAATGCGATGAAAAAAGCCGGCGTTCCTTGTGTTCCCGGATCCGGTGGCCCTTTAGGCGAAGATGAAAAAGAAAATTTAGCGATTGCCAAGCGCATTGCTTATCCAGTCATTATCAAAGCCTCTGGTGGTGGCGGTGGTCGCGGTATGCGCGTGGTTCGCCAAGAAAAAGATTTAATTTCATCCATCGCTTTAACTAAGAATGAAGCCCGTGCTGCTTTCGGCAATGACATGGTATATATGGAGAAGTTCTTGGAGAACCCACGTCACGTGGAAATTCAAGTTCTCGCGGATAACCACGGCAACGCTATCTACCTAGGTGAACGTGACTGCTCAATGCAACGACGTCATCAGAAGGTTGTTGAAGAAGCACCCGCACCCGGCATCACCGAAGAAATGCGCCGCTATATTGGCGATCGTTGTGTGCAAGCTTGTAAAGAGATTGGCTATCGCGGTGCCGGTACTTTTGAATTCTTATACGAGAAAGGCGAGTTCTACTTTATCGAAATGAATACGCGAGTGCAGGTTGAGCATCCGGTGACAGAACTGATCTCAGGGGTCGATATCATCAAAGAGCAATTGCGTGTGGCTGAAGGCCAGCCGCTTTCGTTTAAGCAAGCTGATATCAACTTGAAAGGTCATTCTATCGAGTGTCGAATTAATGCAGAAGATCCAGAAAGCTTTATTCCGTCACCAGGAACGATTACCACTTATCATGCACCTGGTGGTCCAGGCGTTCGTTGGGACTCTCACATTTATGCGGGCTATAAAGTACCGCCTAACTACGACTCAATGATCGGCAAGCTAATCACTTATGGTGAAACCCGAGAAGTGGCTATGGCGCGAATGCAAATGGCCCTAGAAGAAGTTGTGATCGGCGGTATTAAAACCAATATTGAACTGCAAAAGCGTATCATGGCGGATGAAAATTTTCATAAGGGTGGTACCAATATCCACTACTTAGAAAAGAAACTCGAACTTGAAAAGCAGTAACAGAAAAGGCCGCTAAAGCGGCCTTTTTACTTCCCAGCAATCGCACTGGTTTCTTTTTCTCGGTACAATGGCGCAATTGACTATTCAATTGGGATCTATTCATGCGCAGTTCGACACTTTGGCTATTGTGTTGTTTTTTATCAACTAACCTAAGCGCGGCCGAGCCGACCGAAAAAACCACCGAAGAGCCCGAGCTATCGGTAAAAGAGCAAGTCGCTCAAACCAAGAAGAAACTGCACGAATCGACCAAAGACACCACACTGCTCAACCAGCGCTTGATGGAAGAATTGGATGCCTATGAAAACTCTTTTGCTCTGATTCCTCACAAAGTAAATTATATATTACCTTTTACTTATCAAGACTCACCAAACAATGCGCCCTACTCCGATAATCGCTCGGTGATGCATTCAGAAGTGAAGTTTCAAGTCAGCTTTAAGGTACCGGTCATTCCAAAAACGGTGTTTGCTGAAAACGGCTATCTGTTTTTCGGCTATACCTCACGTTCGGTATGGCAAGCTTATAATACCGACGAGTCCAGTCCTTTTCGCGACACCAACCATGAACCAGAAATAATGTTGATGTTCACCTCCGATGCCGAATGGTTGGGTGCGCGTATTCCCGCCTACACTTTTGGTTTTTCGCACCAAAGTAATGGACAGCCCGGAGAATTATCACGCAGCTGGAATCGCATTTATCTTGACGTCATGATGGAGTATGAAGATTTTTACTTAAGCTTTAAGCCATGGTGGCGTTTACCTGAGCGAAGTAAACGCGATATCAATGATGTCAAAGGTGACGATAACCCCGACATTGATGACTTTTATGGCTACTTTGAATTACGCGGCTTTCGTCGCATCCATGACAACGAACTTTCGCTGATGATTCGAAATAATTTACGCTCGGATAACAAAGGGGCAATTGAGCTTAATTACAGTTATCCTTTCAGCCCGAAAGTTCGCGGTTATGTGCAAATCTTTCATGGCTACGGCGAAACACTATTAGACTATAACCACAAAAATACTCGGATCGGGATTGGCTTTATGTTGAACAATTGGCTGTAATGGTTAGCCTTGATCAGCGGCGCGTGCTTACCAACGCGCCCAACTCATCGGATTAACGTACCAATTGCCGTCTTTTTGATGCATATTAATTGACAGTAGCCGACGCTCACCGTTATTGAACTCAACTTTCACCCGCACATGAGCGCGATCACCTTTTACATACGAATCGGTCGCCGCTACCAGCGTAACTCCCCCACGATGTTTGCGGGTATTACTTTTTGCCGTTGAATCTTTAGCAATAAATAGACGGTAATCATCGGTAGCATCATAGTCATCAGGATCGACCAGCTCCATAAATCGTGGCAAATTCGCAAAATACACCGCTTCCACATATTCTTGCGCCACCACTTTGGGATCGCTTTGATCAATTCCACACCCTACCAAAAATAAAATGCAAACGTTTACCATCAGTAATTTAAGCAGCTGCTTAATCATCATAATTGCGGCGGTCCTCTTGGTTTTATCTTAACTCAGATTCTCTCTTTGAAGTGAGAGTTATCGGTCCGATCCCGAATAACTTTAGTATACGTCGAAATATCGGCTATTTCGATTCTCAATACCCCCAATCTGTTGGGTGCAACGTTTATCGCTATCATTTACACTATGGCGATGCTAATCAATGCTACGATTAAAACCGCTATTAATACTATAGGAACGCCAATGAAGCACTTGTGTCTAGGGTTATTCATCATAATGAGTAACTATTGCTTTAGTGACACCAGCAGTCGCGAAAAACTAATTTATATCATGCCTGAATTCCGCGGACCGGAATTAGTCGAGCAATGCACTCGGAGCGTCTACGAACCTGAATCATTTTGGCGTGTCACCTCTGAGCAAATTACCATTATCGAGAAAAAGTTGCAGCAGCACCTCGACCAACTCAAGCAGCAAAAAGCCGAGTTTATACCCGAGCCACTGATTCAATATAAACGCCAATACATCGGTTTTGAGCTCAATGGCCAATCGTATATTTATGGCAACTTCTTCCCCAAAGAAGCCAACTTAGAAAACGATCCAACCCGATTTGCAATCGTATCTTGCCGTGGAGACAAGCGCTACTGGGGGATGTTGTTTAATATCGATCAATACGCCTTCGCGGCTATCGAGCGCAACGACAAGCTCGTCAAACCGCCCGGTGCACTTGACCCGAAAGATTTTATTTCTGCACCGCCTGAGCGCGACTAATTCGCTGTGCCGCGTACCTTCCCGCTATATTGATAATGACGGGGAGAGCGCTTACACGCGGGCTTTACCCCCGCGTAACGCTTGCCAATACGCTTTTAACACAACTACGGCAAACAGTCCTGAAATAAGCCATACCCACCAAGCCACCGAATGGGCATGCGCATCGGTAGTGTTAGCCACAATTGACAGCGACCAAGCCTGCACCAAATAGTCGGTTAACCAGCCAAAACCTAGCGCCGTTACAATAACCCCGGCCAGGTAAGCAAACAGTGCCGCATGGCCGAGTTCTTTACGGATAATCCCAAGCGTACCAATATTGGTCGCCGGTCCTGCCAGCATAAAGACCAATATCGCTCCAGGCGAAACCCCGGCAGCTAAAAACCCAGCTGCGATCGGTGTTGAAGCCGACGCACAGATGTACATGGGAACGCCAATCAGTGCCATCACGATCATCGCGCTAAAGCCTTGCCCCCATTCGGCAAACCAATTACTTGGAATAAACGTTTGTAATGTCGCCGCCACTAGAAGCCCAAACAGTAACCAGCCACTGATGTCACGCAACAGTTGACCAAATGAGTATTCAAGACCAGCGCCCAGTCGCTGCGTCCACGCCGGCTGCTGTACCGGAGCGCTAGCCGCAGGCGCTTTAGCGGTTCCGCTGCAACAGCTCTTTGGCTCAATCGGGCGAGGTTCTTGGGCACAACAGTTCGTCAGTTTCGGCGATTCAGCTAAACGCGGATTCGCTGCGCAGTGCGACTTATCTTGGGACGACTTATCTTGAGACGAATCGTCAGTTTCATAGCGCACTAATAAACCCGCCACAATGGCTGAAGTAATCGCTGCAATCGGTCGAATAATCGCCATAAACGGACCAAGTAATGCGTAGGATAGGGAAACCGAGTCCGGACCGGTTTCCGGCGTTGCCACCAAAAAAGAAACCGTCGCGCCTTTTGACGCTCCGGCTTGCCGCAGTCCCATCGCCGCTGGTACCACTCCGCAGCTGCAAAGCGGTAACGGCGCTCCAATAAATGCCGCTTTAATAACATTAATGCGACTACGTCCGCCCAGTTGTTGCTGCATCCAAGCTTGCGGGATCAGCGCTTTCATCACGCCCGCGATAAAAAATCCAAGTACTAAATAAGGCGCTGATTCTAACCACAACATTAAGAAGTTAGTCGCTAAAGCCGTCAGATTATCGAGCATGTCATACTCCTTGCACGCTATCGAGCGCTTGTAATATGGTGCATTGAACCGCTGACTCAGAGCCACCGCAACAGTTATCATGCAAGCGCTTTACCGCTTGCCGCATTTGATTAAGATCGGCCATTCGCTGATCAATTTCAATTAACTTTTCGGCGGTCAGGGCTTTAACATCGTCGCAAGACTTTTGGTCTTTTTGCAAGCGAATGTCCAACAGCTCACGGACACTTTCTAAGCTAAAGCCAAGGGCTTTCGCACGCTTAATAAAGCGCAGCCGCGCGATGTCGTCTTCGTTATATAAGCGATACCCATTCGGCGAGCGGTGCGAAGGTACGGCTAGTCCTTGCTTGTCATAAAACCGTAGGGTATCAATACTAAAGCCGGTAAGCGTCGCCGCTTGTTTAATTCGAAACATCGAGCTTCCTCAGACAATCAACCTATAGTGATTATAAACCTTGGAGTCTACTCAAGAGTCAAGAGTTTCGGATGAATCCATCAAGGAGAGCCAATCGGCGAGCAATTGATCGAGTAATAAACGCCGAGAAGAGTCCGGCGGTAAGCCATTAAATGCAACATATGCATCAATGTTTTCTTGCGCCAAGAAGTGCAATGAGGTGAGCTCTCGATGGCTGTCGCCCAGTGGTTGCTCGGTTGCGAAAGCGCTAGCCAGCGTGTTGAGGTGCAAGCGCTCAAGGGTGAGCTCTGCACGCAATAAGTCTGCTTTCACTTGCGCTTGAACGTCGTCAGCGTCAAGTTTGGCACAAAATGTACGGCGAAACTGACGTAATTCCGTCACTTTGGTTTGCCACGGCAGTCCTTGGGCATGCAGTTGGTTAAGTTGGTTCTCAGTAATAACCGCATCTTGGCGCATAGCATACCAAAGTAAAAACAGCAGCTCGTTGATATTAAGCTGATGCTCATCCTGCAACGCCAATAAGCGCTGTTTAACCTTGGCATAACGATAAAATTCATTCGCGAACTGCCACAGTGACGCCGCATATTCCGCTGAGTAATCCGGTTTGTTCATCAACGTCCCTGTTGTTCTCCTGCAGTATGGTTACTGCGCTTGTTGTAAATAATCAACAGCCAAGTGATATAACGTTTCGACACCTAATTTTAACCCCGACTCATCGATATAAAAGCCTGGCGTATGGTGTGCCGGCGCTTGCTCTACTGGCGTCTGCGGATTCTTGCCACCTAAAAAGAAATAAACGCCTGGCACTTGTTGTTGAAAAAAGGAAAAGTCTTCAGCACCAGTGATCGCATTCATGAGCTTAACATTATCGGTACCCGCAACTCGCTGCATGGTCGGCAGCATTTGCTGCATTAATTGCGGTTCATTATAAGTGATCGGATAACGGGTCGTGTAAGGCAGCTCAAGCTGTGTTTGCGCACCCATTACCATCGCCGAGTGCTTAACCACTTCACGCAAGCGTTGATGCAATTGCGTGCGCATATCCGGATCCAGCGTACGAATAGTCCCAATCATTTCAACTGACTGCGGAATAATATTCGAGCGAACCCCGCCATGGATGCTACCGACCGAGATGACCGCAGCATTGGTGGTCAGCGGCAATTGGCGACTAACAATCGACTGGATATCGTTGATGATTTGCGCACTGGCGACCACCGGATCGATCCCATCCCATGGCGTTGAACCGTGAACTTGTTGTCCGGTTACCGTGAGCTTAAAATCATCAACGGCCGCCATAATACCTCCGGAACGATAGCCAAGTGTTCCCACATCCATTTTCGAAGAAATATGTAACCCAAAAATGGCATCAACCTTCGGCGTACGTAATACCCCTTGCTTCACCATCAGTTCAGCGCCACCTTCTTCTCCACGTGGGGCACCTTCTTCAGCGGGTTGAAATATTAACTTAACGCGCCCTTTAATTTGCTCGCGATTTTGCACTAAGAGTTCCGCTACCCCGAGTAGAATAGCCACATGCGCATCATGCCCACAGGCATGCATAACGCCAACGGTTTGATCGTTATATTGCGCTTGTACTTTACTTGCGAATGGTAAATCAACTTGTTCGGTTACCGGTAATGCATCCATATCGGCGCGTAGTGCGACCGTCGGACCATTCTGCCCACCTTCAACAATCGCGACAACACCGGTGTGCGCAATATTAGTTTGCACTTTAAGCCCTAAAGCTTTTAATTGCTGAGTTATATATTGTGCAGTTTTGAATTCACGGTTAGACAATTCTGGATATTGATGTAAATGCCGGCGCCACTCGATAACTTTTTGCTCCAATGATGGCGTCACCAAAGCACTTTCAGTTTGCGCTCGCAGCTCAATATTAATCAAGATGAACGTCAGGCATAAGGCAAGTAGATGGAATTTTTTCATTATTCTGGTCCCGTTTTTTTTAACCTCGATATCGAGTGTATCGCATCCTTAACAATAAACCTATATCGGTTAATGCGACTAACGTTTAGTCGTGAATTGTGATACAACTTTAGCATCTCCGCTCATTCATCACAAAAGAAGGTATGCTTTGCGCAAATGGTCTTTTTGGGTCGATCGTGGTGGCACGTTCACCGATATAATCGCTACCTCAACCACCGGTGATTATGTCACCCACAAACTATTATCAGAGAATCCTCTGCACTACTCGGATGCCATTAGTTACGGCATTGAAACCCTTTGTGCTAAACAGCGGATAGTTCTGGATAACCAGCACATTGAACGGATCAATATTGGCACTACGGTTGCGACTAATGCGCTGCTAGAACATAAAGGTGCTGGCGTTTTAATGGTCTTGAATGAAGGGTTAGCCGACTTACTCATCATTCGCGATCAAAGTCGTCGCGATTTATTTCAGCAACATATTGAACGGGCTGCACCTCTGTATCAACAAGTGATTACGACCAGCGCGCGGATGCGAGCCGATGGTGAGGAGCTGGTCGCGCTGGATCAGATGGCTGCTCGAACTCAGCTTCAAAGCGCGTATAACGAAGGGATCCGTGCCATTGCAATTGCGCTACTTCACAGTGTCAAAAACCCACATCACGAGCAACAGCTGGGAGCCATTGCGGCAGAAATTGGTTTTACCACGATAGTGTTGTCACATCAGGCATCACCCAGCCCAAAACTATTACCGCGTGCCGAAACAACCTTAATTGATGCCTATTTGTCGCCCATTTTAAAACATTACATCGAACATCTTAGCGCACGTTTTCAAGCGATTCCTTTATACTTTATGCAAAGCAACGGAACCTTAGTCAACAGCCAAGAGTTTAGTGGCAAAGATGCTGTATTATCAGGTCCTGCCGGTGGTATCGTCGCCATGGCAAGAACCGCTCAAGCGGCTGGCTTTAACCAGGTGGTCGGCTTTGATATGGGCGGAACATCAACCGATGTATCTTTATTTCGCGGGCAGTTTGAACTGGCAAATGAAAGTGAAATTGCGGGATGCCAGTTACGGGTTCCGATGTTAGCGGTGCATACCGTTGCAGCGGGTGGTGGCTCGAAATTATTATTTGACGGAATGAAGCTAGCGGTGGGTCCTGAGTCCGTTGGAGCAAACCCAGGTCCGGTCAGTTATGGTTGTGGAACAGAGCTCGCTGTCACGGATATTAATGTGTTGTGTGGCAAAATTCGCCCTGAATATTTTCCTAATGTATTTGGCCCTTCAGGCCAAGAGCCGCTGAACGTTGAAGCTTGTAAAACCAAGTTCGCGCAGCTGACCCAAACCATCAATCAGCATTTAAATACTAATTTTAATGAATATCAATTAGCTAATGAATACTTAGCGATAGCGATTAGCTCAATGGCTAACGCAATCAAAACGATTTCCACTAAACGCGGAATTGAACTGGATGAATATGCTATCAATGCATTCGGCGGAGCTGGTGGGCAACACGCTTGTTTAGTCGCTGAAGCTTTGGGTATAGATACTATTTTTGTACACGCAGAATCGAGTTTGCTTTCGGCTTATGGAATGGGAGCCAGCGCGGTTGCAATTGAGCATGAAGAATATATTGGCGAACCATTAAGTGCACATACTTGTCAGCAATTACTATCCAGTCGCGAACAAATTTTCCCGCATCAGCAACAGCAACTCGAAGCGCTTCCAGGAACCCTTGAGCACTCCGTTGAATGTTGGCTCAGCTACGATAATGCAAGTGTACAAATTCCTGTAACGCTCGACACCCATAACAATATGCTGCAAGCTTTTTATCACCAGTACCAACAACAGTTTGGATACATCGATAATGATACTGCAGTGGTAATTCATAAAGCGTGTTTTCAAACTCAAGTACAGCCGCCATTAGTGGAGCCCAAGCATTCAAAGACCAGAGACGCCACCGTAAACTATCACGATGTTTGGTTTCAACAAACCAAACACCGCACCCCCTTTATTCATAGTGCCGCGATTGCCGCTCAAGTAGAAGGACCGGCGGTCATTTATGATGAACACTCAACTTTGGTTGTGGAGCCAAACTGGACACTCGAGGTTATTGCTAAGCGCCACTTTGTATTAAAGTGTCGCACCAAAGCAAAACATAAAGGTTTAAATGACACCCAAAAAACACCTGCACGACTCGAAATCTTTAATAACCTCTTCCGCCATATTGCGAGCCAAATGGGCGCTGTATTGCAAACCACAGCACAATCGGTAAACATCAAGGAGCGCTTGGATTTTTCCTGCGCTTTGTTTGATCGTTGCGGTAATTTGATTGCCAACGCGCCGCATATGCCGGTGCATTTAGGCTCCATGTCCGACAGCGTAAAACACGTGATCAAACACAACGTCGCTCCAATCGACGGTGACAGTTATATTTTAAACTCGCCTTATCACGGTGGCACTCACTTACCCGACATTACCGTTGTGACTCCGGTTTTTTATCAGCAGCAATTATTATTTTGGGTGGCCTCACGTGGCCACCATGCTGATGTTGGAGGCAGTACGCCAGGATCCATGCCTTCCGATAGCCAAACCATAGAGCAAGAAGGCATCCTCATTGATAACTTCTTATTAGTTCGAAAGGGCAAAATACGCGAGCAAGCATTGGCCGAATTATTCCTCAGCGGCGGCTTTCCGGTTCGCAATTTCAAACAAAACTTTGCCGACCTAAAAGCGCAGCTCGCGGCAAATCAACGCGGCATTCAAGAATTGACACAAGCTTGCAAAGATTTCGGTGAGCAAACCGTTAGTGCGTATATGGAATATGTACAAGATTATGCCGCCCAGACAATTCGGCAACTGTTGCCACAATTAACCACAGGCAGTTTTACCATTACGATGGATAGTGGCGCCCAAATTTCGGTCACATTAACACTGGATAAGCACACGCAACTTAATGTCGACTTCAGCACCAGTAGTCCGCAACAAAATAATAATTTTAACGCCCCGCGATCGGTTTGTCGCGCCGCCGTGCTCTACGTTTTGCGTAGCTTAGTCGATGATAATATTCCTTTGAACGATGGCTGCATGCGTCCCGTGGTCATTCAATTGTCACAGCATTCGATACTGAGTCCTGATTATCCAGCTGCCGTAGTTGCGGGCAATGTTGAGACCTCACAAGTAATAACCGATGCCTTATTTGGCGCCCTAGGTATTCAAGCCGCCGCACAAGGTACCATGAATAATCTAACCTTCGGCAACCAAACTTATCAATACTACGAGACGGTTGCGGGCGGCAGTGGCGCAGGTAATGGTTACCATGGGTGCGATGCGATACAAACCCACATGACGAATTCGCGGATCACCGACGCAGAAATACTTGAGTCACGTTTTCCGGTGTTGGTCGAAGCATTCGCGATTCGACGGGATAGTGGTGGCGGTGGCATCTACAAAGGTGGCGATGGTATTATTCGACGAATTAAATTTTTACAACCCATGACGGTAAATTTATTAACCAACAATCGGCTGCAGCAACCCTTTGGTGCACAGGGTGGTGAAAATGGCAAGACTGGTGAAAATTGGTTGATACAGAGCAATCAAAATCGCTCGAAATTATCCAGTTGCTGTACCGTCGAAGTAAAGCATAACGATAGCATTGAAATTCGAACACCCGGTGGCGGCGGCTTCGGCAAACGTCATTAGTATAACTAACAAGGAATCCACATGAACTTACGTTTAATTACTCTTTTTTTTGCGCTCGTGCTTATCGCCGGTTGTGCCAGCAATAAAAGCAATTCAACGGACACCAAGTTTAGCCAGACTACGTTAAAAGTTTTCACTTCAGCCGCTTCAAAGCGAGTCAATGATCGCGCATTGCGACAGCGTCATGGCAAACAAGTTGAACAATCGCTCAATAGTCAGCAGCTCTTCAAGGCAATCGAATATGTGGGTGACGGACAAGATATTGCGGGTGAGCTTAACACGCTGCGTATCACCTTTGTGTATATCAGTGAAGGTGCTAGCGAGTGGCCACTGCAAGCTAAAGTTCATTATTTATTGGAGCTTGATGGCAAGTCGTTACTGAACAAAGTTTATGAGGTCGAAGCCACTCAATACAATGCCCAGAAAGCTTGTAATGGTTGCAATGCCAAAGACACGGCATTAACACTGTTAACTGAAAAATTATTATTGGACGTTAAATCTGAGCTAGCCAAGCAGAAATAAAAAAGGCCCTTTAAAAGGGCCTTTTCATTCAAGCTAGCGGATTAAAACTCTAAGCGAGCTTCAACCGACCAAGCGCGTCCCATTGCATTGTAATGCTGATGGTTGAAGTAAGGCCATACGCCGGTATTTTCTAATCGCGGATACTCATCGGTTAAGTTATTAATAATAACCTCAAGCGTTAAATTAGAATCGAAGGTGTAGCCTGCGGTTAAGTTGTAAGTGGTCCATGAGTCTAAACGTTCAGAACTATCAAAGCTGCTGATCGTTCCGAGGCGGTTACTCATTAAGGTCACTCGCCAATCGCTAAGTTCCCAGTTTACACTGCTGCGGAAACGGCTGCGCAAATCGTTGTTAAAGCGATTATTACGCCAGTTCGTGTCAACTTCAGCGCCAACAAATGGTTGTTTTTCACTGTCCAATACGTTGGTGTGGTTAGCGGTGAAAGTAAAGACACCCGCACCACCTGCTTCGAGACGATAGCGCATGCTTGAGTCAATACCACGTTGCTTTTGGTAAGAGGTATTTACCGGATAAGTTTCAACCGTAAAGATGCCATTAGCAAAACTAACACGATCGTTCACCATTAAACACAATTCAGGATTATCCGCAGCAAACGCAGCATCGGTTTGACACAGCACAAAATCATTGCGCAGTGCGATCGGGTTTTCAAACTCAACCAAACCATCTAACTCTAACTGGTAGAGATCAACTGATAAAGACAGATTATCCATTGGCTCATACACAACGCCTAAAGTGTGCGATGTGCCCGTTTCTTCTTCGAGCTCTAAGCTACCACTGGTAATCGCATAAACATCCGTTCCAGGATAGAAAGCACCACCCGAGTTGGCGTAGACTAAGTGCATATCCGGAGCACGGAAGTTGCTACTTGAAGTCGAACGAATTAATAATGAATCGGTTGGTCGATACTCTAGTCCAATATTGTATGTCCATGCGTCATCAACGGCTGTTTGATCATCGTATTTGTCGTAACGACCAGCAAGCGTCAACTTCAAGTTATCCGTTATCGGCCACAATGTTTCTAAGCCAGCGCCGTAGCTAGTACGTGAACCTTTACCTTCGGTTCCTGTGCGGCCGTACCAACCTTCACCCGTGGTATCTAATGTGCGTGGGTGCAAGTCAATTTCATAGCTCTTTTTACTAGCTTCAACGACCGCCGCAAATTGCACGCTGCTATCACCTAAGTCAAACATATCACCGGATAAAGTGAACGATAATGTGGTAATCGAGCTATCAAGTTTCGATAAGTCTTCACCAATAATCTGATCCATTTCAGCTTCGGTTAGAGGACGATCTAAACGCGTCATATCGGTATTCGTGTAAACATCTACCGGCACATTATTGATAGAGTTTAAACCTAAGTATTCACCTAAGAAGAACTCCGTCACAGCTTCTTCTTTTAACAGGTTTAAACGGTCTTCAGAATTTTGAAAGCTATGAGATAAACTGATTTCATAGTCATGATAAGTATTGGTGAATCCTTTAAATCCAATTTGGATATCTGCGCCATACTCTTTGTGTTCAGCATCAGTATCCGAAAATTCACTGGCTGAGAAATAACGAGCATATTCGAATAGTTCAACCAAGTTAAATTGATCATCAACAACGGCAACAGGACGCTCTGTTTGGAAGAACAAAGGACCACTATTGCTATGCGCGGTTTGCTGCCACAAGTGTAGCTCTAAATACAACTCGTCATAATCGCCTTGCTCGAAAGTGATGCGATCAAATAAATTCCAACCTTCGCGCTCGTTGGCTAAAGTCTTCATTCGGTCTGGATAGCCAACACAGTAGCTACCGTTGTTATCTTCTCGATATTGAAAGGTAAACTGCGCGCACACATCAGCGGTGGTTTCTGGGTTACCAGTGTTAAAGTAATCGGTTAACGCGTAAGTAGTTTGCAAACGACGCTCACCTACATACTCTCGGTCGGCACCGGTTACAGCTTCTTTTTGTTTAAATTCTAGCGCCCATAAGTTCTCAAAACCTTTACCGACTTTACCGCCAAACCATTGCAAGCGCGTATTTTCGCCGCCACCGCGTTTGGTATCACCAAAGCGTACACTCAGTGTTGAGTTATCAAGGTTAGAACGCGTAATAATATTGACCACACCGGCCATTGCGTCAGAGCCGTAAATTGCCGATGCACCACCGGCCATAATTTCAACCCGCTCAACCATCGCCAATGGAATGTGAGACAAGTTAACAAAGTTACTTTGGCCGTTGTAAGGAGCTGGATAGTCAGCAATACGCTTACCATCGAGCAAATATAGCGTGCGTCCGGCACCTAAACCACGAAAGTTAACCGCCTGTGCATTCGGCTGGAAGCCACCTGCATATTGCTCACCGACAAAGCTACCGGTTGCTGAAGTAACCGAGCTTAGCGCTTCATACAAGGTGGTAAAACCCTGTTGCTGCATTTCTTCCGAAGTCATGCTGATAACAGTGGCAGCCCCTTCAACTTCAGTACGCTTAATCCGCGAACCGGTGATAATGATTTTATCTTGCTTGTTAGCAGCATTCGCTTCAGAAGCGGCCATAGCATTAGGGTTAGCAATAAACTGACTGGCAATTGCACCGGCAATGACCACCGCAAGACGATTTCTTGGAAAAGAGTAAGACATGATGTTTCCTTTGTTACAGACTGGATTTAAAAGGTAAAAGTCAAATAGGACTTTTAAAAAATTGCGCGGATTTTATACAGCTCGAAAAACAAACTCAAATTTAGATATAAGGTATTATTACCCTTGATCTTAATGCGAGATTCAGATCGAGAAAAATCGCTAAATCTGCGCTTAGCGATTAAATTATTCTTATATATTTCAGATAGTTAGAAATATCTATCCAAGCTAGGCGCGCTCAATCACCAAGCCCAGACGATTCGCTTGAGCACACTCGATTAAGACTCTGACTCACGGACACTGAAAAATTCGCCGGAACATAACCAAATCGACTATACAACTGCGGCAAGATTTCACACTTAGGTCATTCGTTCGCCACTCCGAACTGTTGAATATTCGCGCAATCAATCTGAGATATTTATATCCAGATGCGGAGCTCCGACTCATTATCTCGAATAATCGTTAATATTAACGCTCTATTCTTCATCAAATTGCCAAAAACTATTTGTAGATCAGCTGGTTAATTTCTATGCTCTGAGCTGCGTCATAGGTGCACCTAGATGCTTTAAATCGCATGACAAGAGGCTCTTTTCTTGGACCAAAAGACAGCCTCCGTCGTCGTCATGACTGTAAATAATGACATCGCGAAATAAAGCTGTATCAGCGATATAAATCTAATAAAAGGTAAATTACTATGACTACCAAACCAACGTTTGCACTTGGCGTGCTAACGGCTGCGGTAATGTGTTCTAGCGCTTTGTGGAGTGCCGAACGCGTTGCGTTAACCCAGCAAAATCTTGCGCTTCAATCACTGTCTAAATCTGGAGTTGGCAGCAACAACCCAGCAAAATTCATTGGCCTTAGTGACAACAACACATTAACTGCGCGAAAAACTTACCGCAGCGGTTCCGGCCAAACCACGATCCGCTATCAACAACTGTACAAAGGGCTTCCGGTAATTGGAGATGACGTCATCATCACCAATAAAGCCGACGGCTCATTCAAACATGCACACGGTGCAATGTTGGCAAACATTGAAAATGATGTGCCATCGGTAAAAGCAAAAATTAATGCCGCGCAAGCTGCGGTCATTGCCGAACAAGCATTCGCACCGAAAAACTTTAAGCGCAAAGTAGAAATTGAAAACAAAAAGTCGCGCTTGGCAATTTGGAATGACGAGCAAAACAAAGCACACTTAGTGTATGAAATCAGTTTTGTACAGCACGCTGATAAGCCTTCGCGGCCTTATGTTATTGTCGATGCAAAGTCAGGGGATATTCTTCACAGCTTTGACAACTTACAAACTGCTGATGCAACTGGCCCTGGTGGTAACCAAAAAACCGGCCGTTACCAATACGGTAGCGACTTTGGTCCGTTGAACGTAACGCAATCGGGCAACACCTGTACCATGAACAACAGCAACGTGCGTACCATCAACCTTAACGGTGGCACGAGCGGCTCAACCGCATACAGCTTTACTTGCCCAGAAAATACTTATCAAGAAATTAATGGTGCTTATGCGCCATTGAATGACGCTCACTTTTTCGGTGGCGTTGTGTTTGATATGTATAACGATTGGATCAACACCGCTCCCCTAAGCTTTCAACTACGCATGCGTGTGCACTACTCTCGTAACTATGAGAACGCGTTTTGGGACGGAAGTGCTATGACCTTCGGTGATGGTGCTAATACTTTCTATCCCCTGGTCAGCTTGGATGTTTCAGCGCATGAAGTCAGCCATGGTTTTACTGAACAAAACTCAGGTCTGCGTTATTCTGGAAAGTCCGGAGGCTTAAATGAGGCCTTCTCGGATATGGCAGGTGAAGCAGCCGAATTTTATATGAAAGGCAGCAATGACTGGCTCGTTGGCGCTGATATTTTTAAAGCCAACGGCGCACTTCGCTACATGAATAATCCTCCGCAAGACGGTCGTTCGATTGACAAGCAGTCGGATTTTACCTCGGGGATGGACGTACATTATTCTTCCGGTGTGTACAACAAAGCATTTTATTTGCTAGCGACCAAACCGGGTTGGGATACCAAAATGGCGTTCCAAGTATTTGCCCGTGCAAATCAAAACTATTGGACCGCGAGTACCGATTGGGATACCGCAGGTAACGGTTCTTTAGACGCAGCTTGTGATCTTGGATTTACCGTTGAAGACGTTCAAGATGCCTTAGCTCAAGTCGGTGTTAACTCACAACCTAGCTCAAGTGAGTGTGGCGGCGGAACTCAACCACCTGATAACGTGTTGGAAAATGGCGTTGCTGAAACTAATCTAAGTAAAGCACGTGGTGAAGAGTACATGTACGTTATGGAAGTTCCTGCTGGTGCGACTGATATCAGCTTCGCAATCAGTGGTGGTAGTGGTGATGCCGACTTATACGTACGCTTTGGTGCGCCACCAACAGACTCCACTTACGACTGTCGTCCATACCGCAATGGTAACAGCGAAACCTGTACCGGAACTCAATCAGGCGGCACTTATTATGTGCGGGTAAAAGCTTACTCAGCTTTCTCCGGCGTAACTTTGATTGGTTCTTACAGTGAAGATACCGGTGGTGGTACTGACCCTATCGATGAGACCTATACCGATCTTTCTATCGGCCAAGGTCAGTGGCAGTACTTCACCGTTGACTTAAGCGGCGGCTATAGCTCACTTGACGTTTCAATTACTGGAGGCAGCGGTGACGCCGACCTTTATGTTCGACGCGGTGCACAGCCAACCACTTCAAGTTATGACTGTCGTCCTTACCGCTGGGGTAATGAAGAGAATTGTTCATTCAATGCTCCCGCCAGTGAGGTATGGCACATTGGTATTCGCGGTTACTCAGCATCATCCGGCGTAACCTTGAACATCAAAGCACAACCTTAGTACCGACAGTAACAATCCTTGCAGAGGAACCTTAAGTTCCTCTGCTTCTCTAACTCATTCCAGGTGACTTATGAAACAATTAACAACATCAAGTTTGTTAGTTGTCAGCTGTTTTTTGGCAATTAATTTAAACGCAAAGCCCCACCAACATGGTCCAATTGACTCACTTTCAAACGAACAACCTTATGGTTGGATAACTATTGGAAAAGATGTCGTGGCGTCCGAGCAAAATAAGCTTGAGCAGTTTGAACTCAATTTTGTTAAGCATAAAAACTTAGCGAATAAAGACTTTGTCATTGCACAAATTAAAAATGAAAAAATTCCACAACTAAGTCATTGGATGCATGATGCATTCAATCGCTGTGGTGGTTTTTTCTATCATCAAAGCGAGCAAGATGCGATTGCCTATGCAGAGTTGCAAGGCAACCCCGATATGCAGTTGGTCGACTATTCCATCGACAACCCGCAAGGGGTGCAACAACTGGTCAGTGAACTTTCAGCGGCCAATCTTACTGCCACGGTTAATAGTTTGAGTAGTTACAATAACCGTTATTACACGCAACAGTCAGGCGTTGATGCCGCCACTTGGATCAAGCAAGAATGGGAATCCATTGCGCAAAGTCGCTCCGATATCACTGTTGAGTTTTTTAATCATAGTTGGGCACAACCTTCTGTTATTGCCACAGTTGTCGGGACATCTTTGCCCGATGAAGTCGTGATAGTTGGTGGTCACCTTGACTCAATAAATTCACGCCAAGCTTCAACTGGCCGCGCCCCCGGGATGGATGATAATGCGTCGGGAATAGCCGTTGCTACCGAGTCATTGCGAGCAATGGTTGCTAGCGGTTATAAACCAGCGCGAACGGTTAAGTTTATGGGCTATGCGGCGGAAGAAGTCGGGTTACGTGGTTCGCAAGCCATAGCTCAATCGTTCAAGAATAACGGCATCAATGTTATTGGCGTTGCGCAGTTTGATATGACCGGCAATAAGGGCACTCCTTCGCGTGATATTGTCTTTATGACCGACTACACCAACGCGGCTCAAAATAACTTTATGATGCAGTTACTCGATACTTATTTTCCTTCGATTGTTTACGGTACCAGTCGCTGTGGCTATGGCTGCTCCGATCATGCCTCGTGGCATAATCAAGGCTTTGCGGCGTCGATTCCTTTTGAGAGCAATATGAATGATTCTAACAGCCGGATACATACGGCGAATGACAACACTTTCGACTCTGCTCATTCATTTAATTTTGCCAAACTGTCGGTGGCTTATATCGCCGAGCTAGCCAAGCAAGGAACTATTCAACCACCACCGGAAAAAGTATTACAAAACGATATTCCGGTAACTGGATTGGCCGTTGCACGGGGAAGTGATGTGATTTACACCATGGAAGTTCCCAGCGGTGCAACGAATATTAACTTCGCTATTAGTGGTGGCACCGGTGATGCCGATCTGTACGTCCGCTTTGGAGCTGCCCCAACTGATTCCACTTACGATTGCCGCCCTTATCGCAATGGCAACAATGAAAGCTGCAGTGGAACAAATAGTGGTGGAACCTATTATGTTCGGGTAAAAGCTTATTCAGATTTTAGTGGCGTTACCTTACTTGGATCCTATACGAGCGATGACGGCGGTAGCGGACCGGATCCGATTAGTGAGACCTACAGTAATATTGAAGTGGCTCAAGGCCAATGGCAATTTTACAGTGTTGATCTAACGGCAGGATACACTTCTCTCAATGTGACCACCAGTGGTGGTAGTGGCGATGCCGATCTGTATGTTCGCCGCGGTAGTCAACCAACCACTTCGAGTTATGATTGTCGACCTTATCGTTGGGGAAATGATGAAACTTGTGCAATCAATGCACCGGCGAATGAGGTTTGGTATATCGGAGTTCGTGGTTACTCAGCTTCATCCGGAATTACCTTGACCATAACCGCTCAACCATAACCCAGAAAGAGTAGAAGCTCAGCGAGTGCTGAGCTTCTTTTCCCTTAGAAAGAAGGTGGTAGGATAATGATTTGCGAACGTAATGAAATAGTACCACTGGTGGTAAACGTTTCATTATAACAAGTCGTTGTTGCGGTGAATGGAATTGAGTAGGAACCGTTCGCTGCATTTAAACTAAAGTTAGCAACCCCTTCTCCTCCGTCAGCAATACTCGCTATCGAAACACTTGTTGGGCCGCTTACACCTGACACATTGCCGCGGGTAACCGTAACGCTACAACTATCGACGCCACCGTTATTGCGCACCTTTACTGCAACCGGAATAGCCGTAAAAGGCGTACCACTAAACGACTGACTTGGGATCTGCAAGCTTGGCGGAGTTACTTGAGCAAAATTCTCTTCCGTTGCAAGTGCAAAAGATTCAGAAGATGCACCGTCAAAACTGCTACTCCAAGCGTACACTTTGATAACAGCATCCATCGTACCGGCAGCCGCAACTTGGTGAACATTGTCATCGCCATCAAAATCGCTGTCTTTGAGTACGTTGCTACCTTCTTGGTATAAACGTAAGTTCAAGTCACTTAAGTTATAGGCATTACCTGTTGGACCAGACGCAAAGTTTGCGCGACGCTGCCATACCAAAGTTGCTTTTTCATTTGCATACATTTTGCCTTTAAACAGCTTGTAGTCATTCGCAACATTATTGTTGTTGCGTGGAATAACCGAACTGACAAAGTAATCACCACGATTGTAGTGTGATTCCCACATATCAATATATCCCCAACCATAACTCTTGTCCCAATGCGAGCCAGAAACTTGACCGTCATCAGACGTGGTAGCGGTATTCTTAGAATCCCACGCATCAGCGGTATTAATTAAAACCGCTTTTTGCGCCATTGCAGTATGGTTTCCACCATCTTCCATTAGAATGATTGCGCCGGCGACGTGTGGAGCAGCCATGCTGGTACCTGATTTTGAAATAAAGTCCGCTTCACTTTGCCAATCACTATTAGTTGACATAATCGCGCTACCCGGCGCAGCAATATCAGGTTTACGTCGACCGTTAAGTGTCGGGCCAACACTGGATGAACCGGAGCGCACATCATCGGTTCGACTAGTGGTGTTGCGATCATTCATGTTCGCGACCGCCATTAAATTGTATGCAGGTGCAGGGTGAGTAATGCGCGGCGCACTATCGCTCCAACCCGAGTTACCGGTAGACTTAGTCACCATCACATTATAGTTTTGGACAAAGGCATCATAAAAAGCATCCGTTACCGAGTAATCGGTATCATCAGCAACACCATAACCGAGTGAATGATTAACTACTTCAGGTCCTTGGCAAGTACCGCTAAGCATCCATTGCATATTGCTCATCGTGGTGGATTGATTGCCGGAGTTGGCCCAAATTACCGAATCAGTTCCTGGCGCGGTACCTTTATAAGTTGCATCGTCACTAATGACGATACCCGCTACGTGCGTACCGTGATCGCCGGTAACCGAGGAGCCTGGTTTACTACAAAAGTTATTACCCACAAATGCCGGATGGTTTTCACGCACACCGGTGTCCACAACGCCAAAGTCATAAGGGTAACCATCAAAATTAGCCGAATGCCAAGTGTTGTAGCGCGCCGATGGCACACTCACATTGACTTCATAATCAGGTTTGGCATCCACGGTAATAAAAGTAACCGCAGGGTAGTTAGCAATTTGTTCAAGCATCGCTGCAGAAACCTGCGCACCAACAGCAGAGTTCAATGCCGTTTGATTTTGAATTTTTCCACCATTTGCGCGCACTAAATCGGAAATCTCTCGCATTTTATTTTGTGCGATTTGCTCTACTAACTTAGCTTTTTCTTGACGAGCTTGATCACGAATATCATCTAGTTCTTTTTTTGTCGCACGCGCTACTTGCTTATCTTGTGCCGTCATCATTGCGGCTTTTGACTGCATGAATTCTTGCTCTTGTTTTTCCGATAATGACTCGGCTGGACGATACTTAAGATCAATCGATTTTAATTGTTTAGATAAATCTTCAAGCTGTGCTTGGTAGCGCTTATCGATCGCTTTTAGTTGCTTCTCAACCGCATCTGTCTTCACAAAAATAATAACATCCAATAATTCATCTTGTGATTTTTTGGCAGCTAGTTGCTGTAATTTGGCATCAATTTTTGAAGTGCCTTTTTGCAACGTATTTGATTGCAATTGATAGAAAAGTCCATCTTCGCCTTTATATCCTGTAGCGCCTACATCATTGCCTTGTTTTGCTGCGGTTAAAGTCAAAGATGATAATACACATGCCGTAAGCGTTGTCATCCTGAAAACGTTTGTCATGGTCTTGCTCCTTGTTGTGGTTGTGCGATCGAATTTTATAGCGTCGATCGAATGGTTGGCTTAAGCGTCCATCGCGAAAGCGGGGACGATCATGACAAGGAAAAAAGTGAGAAAAAACGACCGAATGACATTAGTGCGTGTAAGAAATTGACGATTCTCAAAAATCGATATCGCCAATCCACCTTATATATTATTTCGAATTGATATTTTTGTAAGTCAATCTGTGTTAACAGACTCAGAAATAACTTAGATACTCAAATTATCGATATTTCTATGCACGGATAATTTTTATCCGCGGAATGAATAATTCTGAATTAAATTTGAGCTTCAAAGCACCTTTTGCTTAATTATCACAAGACTTAATGGCGCGATCAGCCAATGCTCATCCGATTGACGTTGCCATTCACCTATCGAATAAATTACTGCTGGTGCGGAGCTGATAACATCCTTAGCAATAGTCTGCGGCGTTTTTGCTGAGTTTAGGATCATCAAGGTTTGCTCTTGTGATGTTTCGCGGCGGACAATTAAAATACCTGGTTGTGCGCTATCCTGTAAGATGGTTTGCTCACCATACCGCAGCGATGGCTGCTGCTGATATACTTTTGCCAGTGACTGCATCGTCAGATACAGTGGGTGCGCACTATCGAAATTGTTATCAGCGGTTGATTTATCAGTACCGAGTAAATCAATTGAGTTATAGGCATTGGTAAGTGATGGCATCATGTCTTCGCGAGCACCACGATCGCCACCATATCCCACAAAACCTTGCTCATCACCATAATAAATTACTGGCACGCCACGCAAAAAAAACATCAATGCATGAGCAAGCTGAATGCGACGCAATCGTTCAGTTTCAGAAATCTCAGGCAGCGCTTGTTCGAGCGTAAATGCAAAGCGACCAACATCGTGATTACTAACAAAATTCATTAACCAGTTTGCGTGACTATCGCTATCGTTATAACGATGATCTTCGGCAAATAGTTGAGTAAGCTTATCGGTTCCTTGCTCATAGATCAGTACATCCTTAATGGCATACTGCAATGCAAAGTCTAATACCGAAGGCATTTTTCCTGCCGTTGTATAAAGGCTCAGCTCTTTTGGATCGCCCGAGTAAACCTCACCAAAAATAAAAAAGTTTTCAATTCCATTTTCTTTTGCTGCCGCCATAATCGCTGGAGTGAAGACTTGCCAAAACTCTAAATTAACATGCTTGACAGTATCAACTCGAAAGCCATCAGGTCTAAACTCGCGAATCAGGTTGGCAAAGATTTCAATCATACCCGCCACCACTTCAGGATTATCGGTATCAATGTCGTCTAATCCCATAAAGTCGCCATAGATTGAATTTTCGCCGGTCCAGGTGGAGTCGCCTTGGTTATGATAGAACTTAGGATCATTGAGCCAACTAGGACGCTTGAGTTGCTCGGTTCCGGCTATTAGGTAAGGCGTATATCCTTGTCCATTTTGGGTGCTGATGCGATCGCGGTACTCACAAAGTTGCGTTTCCGTACTAAATAAAGGTGTATCCGGTAAGTGGCATTCTCGATACTTAATCACATCGGCCGTATGATTTGTAATGATGTCGAAAAATACTTTCATATTACGCTGATGTGCTGCATTGATTAGAGCCTTTAAATCTTCATTGCGACCTAAATGTGGATCAATTTCAGTAAAGTCGATTGGCCAATAGCCGTGATAGCCTGAAGAATCACCTTGCAGCGCTTGATTGCGCAAGATCGGCGTGAGCCAAATCGCGGTAACACCCATGTCTTGCAGATAATCCAAACGTTTGATCAAGCCAGATAAATCCCCGCCGTGATAATGACCTGGACTTGTTGGATTAAATCCACCATGGGAAATAGGCGTGTTCGGGTCGCCTTGATCATTACTGGGATCACCATTCTCAAATCGATCCGGTAATAGAAAATAAAATACTTCATCTTCAATTCGACGTTGTTGATAGGGCACAGTCGCACTGGAGATTCCGCTTGCTTCAGTAGGTTTATCAGAAGCCGCTCCAATCGCCGTTTCAGGCGCTTGGTCACAGGCCGCTAGCAACATTAAATAAACGCTGAGCAACACTTTAGATAAATGATTTTTATAGTTGATTGAGACGTGCATCATTATTTCCACTTTTCGCCAATGCATAGGATCGGTTAGGCTTAGAAGTAACTTGACATGTCACTCATTAAAAAGCAAAGCAATTTCGGCTTTTGAGCAATGACTACGTATGCAAAACAAATATTCGCCAGGATTTTACCATGACCGTAATTCAGCTCAACGATAACGATTTGTTTAAAACCCAGTCTTATGTCGCCGGACAGTGGCTCGCAGGTAACGCTACCTTTGAAGTCAATGACCCCGCGAATGGAGAGCGCATTGCAGAAGTATCCGAAGTGACCAGTGCGCAAGTTGCGACGGCGATTGCTGCAGCTGTCTCGGCGCAAAAATCATGGGCGAAATTAACCGCCGATCAACGAGCGCGTTATTTAATGACTTGGTACCAGTTAATTTTGCAACACCAAGACGATTTAGCCATGTTAATGACCCGCGAGCAAGGCAAGCCCCTGGCGGAAGCAAAAGCCGAAATTCAGTACGGTGCGACCTTTGTACAATGGTTTGCGGAACAAGCGAAACGAGTTTATGGAGAGACGTTACCTAACCCAGCTTTAGATCGACGTATTAGTGTGATCAAACAACCTGTGGGTGTCGTGGCGTGTATAACTCCATGGAATTTCCCGAGTTCAATGATCACGCGTAAAGCAGCACCGGCACTCGCAGCTGGATGCGCAATTATCGTTAAGCCCGCCAGCGAAACACCGCTATCAGCTTTAGTGCTAGCCGAGCTTGCTGATCGCGCAGGGATCCCCAAAGGCGTTTTCAATATTGTTGTCGGCACCGATGCCAAAGCTATTGGAGAACAATTAACCACGCACCCCGATATCGCTAAATTTTCTTTCACTGGTTCTACCCATGTTGGCAAGCAGTTGTTAGCGCAATGCGCTAGCACCGTAAAACGCGTTTCACTTGAGCTCGGCGGAAATGCGCCGTTTATCGTGTTTGATGATGCTGATCTAGAAGCAGCGGTTGATGGTGCAATCGCGTCCAAGTTCCGTAACAGCGGTCAAACCTGCGTTTGTGCCAATCGCTTTTTGGTTCAACAAAGTATTCTTGATGAATTTGTTGCTAGGTTGACGACGAAAGTTCAAAGCTTGACGTTGGGTAATGGTCTTGATTCAGCATCACAATTAGGGCCAATGATTAACCGCAAAGCACTCGATGATGTTCATCAGCTGGTTACCAATGCGCAGCAAGCGGGTGCAAAAGTTGTGTGCGGTGGCAAAAAACCCGAGAGTCAATCGAGTAACTATTATCCGGCTACATTAGTCACCCATGTCAGTAACACTATGTCCATTGCCCAAGAGGAAATTTTTGGCCCGGTTGCAACCGTGATCCCTTTTAAAACTGAAGCTGAAGCTATCGCAATGGCTAACGACACTCGCTTTGGCTTAGCCGCGTACTTTTATTCACGTGATATTGGTCGCTGCTTCCGAGTCATGGAAGCATTAGAATACGGGATGGTCGGCATTAATGCTGGGGTCATTTCCAATCCACATGCACCCTTTGGCGGCGTTAAAGAGTCTGGTATCGGACGTGAAGGTGCAGCGGTTGGTATTGATGAATACCTTGAGATCAAATACGCTTGCTTTGGCGATATCTAGCCCAGTACTGATTGACCACAGCAACATCAGCCAGAGATAATAGGCACCATCATTTATACTTGAGTGTGTTTTTTGGATATCAATATAATTCTCAGTATCGTTAGCAGTTTTGGCTTAGTGTTCGCAGCCGAGTTTGCCGATAAAAGCCAACTGGTTTGTATGACTCTTGCCGCTCGCTACCGACCTTGGCCGGTTTTTTTCGGCGCCATTTTAGCTTTTAGTTTACTTAACCTAATTGCAGTAATATTTGGCGCCGCGGCAGCAAATTGGTTACCACCTTATATTACTTCGGCAATTGTCACTGGCTTGTTCTTATTATTTGGGTTGCAAGCGTTACGGCAAAGTCCCGAAGACAATGAACAGCTGCAATCAATCAAGTCGAGTCGTTCGATCTTTTTGACTACATTTTCGTTGATTGTGCTGGCCGAGTTTGGTGATAAGACTCAACTAGCGGTCGTGGCATTAGCCTCAACTTTCAATCAAGTTGCAATCTTTATCGGGGCGACCGTTGCCCTGGCAACCACTACTGCGCTTGGAATACTAATTGGACAGCAGTTACTTAAGCGTATTTCGCTCAAGCGACTGCAGCAAATTTCCGGTACGATTTTTATTTTGATGGGGTTATTTAGTGCTTGGCAAACCTTGCAGTTTTTTCACGCAAGCTAATGCGCTAAATAGCGCTTAGCCCAATTAAATGCGCACTCAAACCAAACTAAATGATTAAAAGCTCGATGAACTATTTTAAGATTTCAATAATTTCGCGAGTTTTATCGCGAAGCCTTAATAGGCGGCCATCAATGTTCACGGTTAAGATGCCATCTTTGCCAATCGGCACGACGACTTTAGCGTGCGAGTAAATATCTTTATCTAAAGGTTTGCCGACTTTTAACTTCTTTTGCCAACCAGGCGGTAACGGCTTACCTTGCTCAGCTTTTTTTTCTAAGCCGGGCGGTAATGGCTTATCTTTTTTATCTTTCTTTCCGTTAACAATTGGAGAGCCAAAAGCAATAAGCAAAGCGACTAATGCTAAAGTTAATTTATTTTTCATACTGACTCCTAATATCTAAATATACCTCGATAGTGTAGCGAACAACGTCAGCAAGACTGCGCACTTGTTAACATTACGAGTAAAATGTAATCGTATATGGGGTAAATCCTATGAAAGCATCAAATACCTTACGACTATACCGAGCCGGTAATTTGAGTGTTTTCAACTTTCGACTTGGGTAAGGCCCAGTACGCAAAAAGTAAAAAGGCCACGCTTGCAACGAGTATACCAACGAACATCGTAACGCTCAGAGCGAAACTAATAGCAAGTAAACAAACCACTACTGAAAACCGCGCCAGCTCAAGCTTAACCAGTAGCGCTTCGTTAGCGAGCAAATACCCAAAACACAAAGTGGTTAAAATAATACACGACCCCATCAACACTTGTTGCAAAATGGTCATTTCGGGTAAGTAAAATAAATAAGAAAAAGTCGCCAGCAATAGTAATAATTGCTGAACGATTATATAACTGGATACTTTTCCACTGATTTGTGTTTGATATTTACTAAAGGTTTGCGGATCAAATTTTGCCAATGGAAAACGCTCGGCCACATCCTGAGGTCGCCAACCGGTTGGTTTAAACCATATAAGCAATTTGTCCCGCAGTCGCTGCGCGTGCCAGGCATCCAAAAATAATTGCCGATAAACTTGCAGATTTGCCCAAACAGGATTCCAACTGGCAAGTGGCTTACGCACGCCATATAAGCAAGGCTCATTCTCAAGTTCAGCTTGAAAAGTTCCAAATAATCGATCCCATAATATAAATACACCACCATAATTTTTATCAATATAAACTTGATTGATCGCATGATGAACACGATGATTCGACGGTGTTACAAAGATCATTTCATACCAACCTAAATTGTTTATATGCCGAGTGTGCACCCAAAATTGGTAAAGTAAATTTAATGACGCCACGGCGATAAAAATTTCCAGTGGAACGCCTAAAACGGCTAACGGCAAATAAAATACAAAGCCAAGAAATGAACCACTGGTTTGACGTAACGCCGTAGTTAAGTTGTATTCTTCACTTGAATGATGAACTACATGAGCCGCCCACAAAAGATTTATTTCATGACCATACCGGTGATGCCAGTAGTAACAGAAGTCGTAAAGAATAAAGGCCATCAGCCAAATTATCAGAGAATTATCCGGTTGCCATAACGCTAAGTAGTCAAGACTAAACGCATATATGGTAAAAGGAATGAGTAAACGAAAAACTTGATTGATTCGGCTCAGCACACCAATATTTAAACTTGTAATTGCATCATTAAGTTGGCAGTAATTCGTCTTGCGACGATAATCCACTACCCATTCAATCAATATTAGAATAAAGAATACTGGGATCGCGAAAACAATGTATTCCATATGACTCTCTCGCTGTTATTCCAATAGCCCTAATTGCTTAGGTATCAATGACACTGATTACAGCCAAGTTTTCAAATCAAAATCTAAGTCGCTTAACTGTGATTGATCAATCGCTTTGTTTTGACTAATAAGTGCCTTCGCCAACATAAAGTCTTTCGGCTGGTTAATACAGTCAACCGCGAGCAATCGTTGCTCATGAAAATACCAAACACTAAAATTATGCGTTGTTTGATCGCCACGAATCACCGTTTTATCGTAACCACTGTTAAGCCCTGCTATTTGTAGCTTGGTTTGATATTGATCGGACCAAAACCAAGGAAGTGCTTGATAGGGTTTCGATTTTCCACAAAGAGTTGCTGCGGCTACTTTGGCTTGCTCCATGGCATTGGGCACCGACTCAAGCCGCTTAAGTTGATCATAATAAGGCAGCGGGTGTTGCGCACAATCTCCCGCCGCTACAATGTCCGGATCAGCGGTACGCGCATATTCATCGACAACAATTCCATCCGCACATTCAAGTCCCGCCGCTTGTGCTAACTCTAAATTCGGTCTAACACCAATGCCGACAATGACCAGATCTGCGGGATAAGTGCTTCCATCTGTGCAGAGTACCTGAGTAACCACTCCGGATTCTGCCGTGACAAACTCAGCAACTTGCTTTTGGGTAACGATGGTAACGCCATTTGCTTCATGCAATCGCTGAAAATATTCCGAAACGGCAGGCGCAGTTACCCGTTGCAATAATCGCGGTGCTGCTTCAATAACCGTCACCGAGTGACCTAACTGCCGCAGCGAAGCCGCGGTTTCGAGTCCGATATATCCGCCCCCCACTATCACTATTTGCTGCGAACCGGTTAATGCTTGTTGCAATCCAACAACATCCTGCAGATCACGCAAATAATGAATACCTTTGGCATCCGCACCACAAATTTCAATACGACGCACTCGTGCACCGGTACAAAACGCCAGTTTGCTGTAAGCTAAACATTCACCATTAGCTAGGGTAACTTGTTTGTTAACTGGATCAACTGCGCTCACAACTTGCTGTAAGCGGAAGTCAATTTGATTAGTTTCATACAAGGCGGGCGGACGAATTAACAACTTATCGGCGGTGACTTTTTGCGCCAAAAACCCTTTTGATAACGGTGGTCGTTGATAGGGCAAAGAACTAGCATCACTGATCACCGTGATCGGCTCTTGCCATCCTTCTTGACGCAAACTCACCGCGAGTTGTGCTGCGGCATGGCTCCCGCCAATTATAATGCATCCACAGTGGGTCACAGCCAACTCCCAATGGTTAATTAGTATTGCGACTCAGGCATCTCAACCCGCAGTCCGTCCATCTCTTCGGTCACCACAATCTGGCAACTCAAGCGACTATTGGCTTTAGGATCATTGACCGCGCTGAGCATTTCTTTTTCCATCCCGTCGGCAGGTCCGGTGATTGGGAGATACGCATCGTCAACATAAACATGGCAGGTAGCGCATGAACAACAACCGCCACACTCAGCTAAAATACCATCGATCATATTATCCAACGCGCCTTCCATTACCGTTTTACCAACCGCAACATCGGCTTCAAATTCGTTTCCTGAGTGATCAACGTATTTAATTAAAGGCATAGTTACTTCCAATTAAGTCATTTAATAAGCGCCACATTGTAACCAAGCACCGGCCGATGCACCAGCTACACCGCGGAGAAAAAATTTCCTTGATTATGGCTTTAGTCCATAAACATTGGTTTGATAAAACTGCTCGATAACCCTTGCCAATTCAGCTCGCTGCTCGATCAATGCCGAACGCTTACTCAAGGCAAGAAAAACCGCGGCCTCATTTTTATGTTGATAATCGGCGACATATACCTGATTCATATAATTGTTTAACACATCTTCAACATCTTCCCACTGGTAACGCGACACTGCGAGAAAATCTATTTCATTGCGCTTCAATTTTAAGACCGCTTGACCAAGATGAGCGCTGGGTACCTTACGCACTTTAGGATGAAGATCAAACTGCTCGAAGTAATAATGCTGTTCCAGCGTGCCGATACGTAGCCCAATAAGATCAGCAAATTGAGTTAACTTATTTGCGCCATTAAAAGTAATAAAAAGCGTACTTGAGTAGCCATCGCTAAATTTAAAAAACTCCAAGTAACGAGCGCGCTCTGGCGTCTTATAAAGCCCCATGATCATATCGACTTTGCCGCTTTTCGCCAGCTTCAAGCAAGCCTCAAGAGTGGCTTGTGTCGACAGCTCCAATGGCTGCTCTAATTGTTCCATCAATTTTGCTACGAACGCCACGGCATAGCCATCGGCTTGGTTTTTTCCAGTGATCACTTGGTGCGGAGGGTAATGATCCACGCATAATGTCGCCGCGCTAAGCGGTAAGGCGGTTAGAATAAGTAACGCCCTGCACCTGTATAGCCAGTGCCGAGCCATGTTGCAGCATCCAAGCATTAAGTTTACCTCCTTTGTGCTGGTTGCATAGGATACTAGCAGGAAAACTCAATTGCTGCTCCTTAGGCTCGATAGCACCATTACAGTGCAACAAAAGAATAACTATCCTTTTTGGTGCAATAAACTGTTTAAATTCTAAACTCGCGCTATACTTGCGCGTTTCTAAGTCACCATTTTAAGCCACTTACTGCCCACAATGGTGACTGGCACAGTATTTGCTTTTAGTAGCGCAACTTTTTACGCGATTCATTCACTTACTGATTACCGGAGACCCTAATGTCTATCGAAAATGTTTTAAAAATGATCGAAGAGAATCAAGTCAACTATGTTGATCTTCGCTTCACTGATACCAAAGGAAAAGAACAGCACGTTTCGATCCCAGCGCGCTTAGTTGATGAAGAGTTTTTACAAGAAGGTAAAATGTTCGACGGCTCATCCATTGCGGGTTGGAAAGGCATTAACGAGTCTGACATGGTTTTAATGCCGGACACGACGACAGCGGTAATGGATCCATTCTGTGAAGATCCAACGCTTAACATCACTTGCGACATTTTAGAGCCTTCTACCATGCAAGGTTATGATCGCGACCCGCGCTCTATCGCTCGTCGTGCGGAAGAGTACTTAAAGTCGACTGGCCTTGGCGACGAAGCTTACTTCGGCCCAGAACCCGAATTCTTCTTATTCGAAGATGTTCGCTTCCATACCGATATGAGTGGCTCATTCTTCAAAATCGACTGCGAAGAAGCAGCATGGAACTCTGGCAAAAGTTACGAAGATGGCAATACGGCTCACCGCCCACGTGTTAAAGGCGGATACTTCCCCGTACCTCCAGTTGACTCGTCACAAGATATCCGTAGTCAAATGTGTAACATCATGGAAGAAATGGGCCTAGTCGTTGAAGCGCATCACCATGAAGTTGCGACTGCTGGTCAAAACGAAATTGCTACTCAATTCAATACCTTAGTGAAAAAAGCTGACGAAATTCAGCAATACAAATATGTCGTGCACAATGTTGCTCACGCCTATGGTAAAACGGCTACCTTTATGCCGAAGCCGTTGGTTGGCGACAATGGGTCAGGTATGCACGTTCACCAATCGTTCAGTAAAGGCGGCGAGAACGTTTTTGCTGGCAATAAATACGGTGGGTTATCGGAAGAAGCACTTTTCTACATCGGCGGTATTATCAAACACGCACGTGCATTGAACGCTATTGCCAATGCCTCAACCAATAGCTACAAGCGTCTGGTTCCAGGGTTTGAAGCACCGGTTATGTTGGCTTACTCAGCTCGCAACCGCTCTGCATCGATTCGTATTCCACACGTAACTTCAGCGAAAGCACGTCGTATTGAAGTCCGTTTTGGTGACCCTACAGCGAACCCTTACTTGTGTTTTGCAGCCATGTTGATGGCAGGCCTTGACGGCATCAAAAACAAAATTCACCCTGGCGACGCTATGGATAAAGACTTGTACGACTTACCGGCTGAAGAAGCGGCGGAAATTCCAACGGTTGCGTCTTCACTCGAGCAAGCTTTAGACGCACTCGACAATGACCGCGCATTCCTAACCGAAGGCGGTGTATTTAGCGATGACTTCATCGACTCTTACATTGCATTGAAACGCGAGGAAGTACAGAAGCTACAAATGACCACTCACCCAGTTGAATTTGAGCTTTACTACAGCGTTTAATCCGCTTTAGGCATCTAAAAAGCCCGGTTTCATCCGGGCTTTTTTGTTTCTGCCCCGCAAGCGTACCAGCATATTTTAGAAGGCACCAATATGGTGCAAACGCATTTCTCGAGTTATACTGCCATGATGAGTGACTACAGCGAACCAATGATCCACCAGTTAATGCAGACCGCCGTTATTTTGATTGACGACGGATTTCGTATTCAATGGGTTAACGATGCCGCCGAGGCTCTGCTGGGACAAAGCTTACGCCGTCTTAACGAACATAACATTAGTGATGTATTGATCGCAGGTGATGTCACCGAAGCATTACTGGCACACTGTTTCGAGCAAAAGGGTCAGTGGCAGTTGGAGGAAGCAACCTTGGTAACCGCGCAGGATGAATGGCGCGATTGCAGTGTCTCGCTTAACTACCAACATCTTGAACAACAGCCGGTTATTCTGATTGAAATCATGTGCGCGCGCGATCAACTCGGGATCAAAAAAGAGTACCAACTGCTGGATCAAAACAAAGTCAGCTTATCGATGGTACGTAATCTCGCACACGAAATAAAAAATCCACTGAGTGGCTTGCGCGGCGCGGCGCAGCTGCTATCGCGTAAGGTTCCCGAAACTTTGCAACGATTTACCGATGTCATCGTAGCCGAAGCCGATCGTTTACAGCAGTTAGTGGATCGAATGCTTACGCCGGCCAAGGTCGAGCCTAGGCAGCAAATGAACGTGCACGAATTAACCGAACGCGCAATCAACTTCATCCAACTCCAGCCACAATCTGCGATCACTCTAATCCGTGATTATGATCCAAGCCTACCCGAGCTGTTTGTTGCCAAAGAACAGGTCTATCAAGCGTTATTGAATTTATTGAACAATGCCTGTGAGGCACTGTCGCAAAGCGGATCGATCATTCTCCGCACCAGAGCGGTGCATCAACATAGCATTGGGCCAAAGCAATACCGCCTGATGGCTCGGATCGATGTGGAAGACAACGGCCCCGGGATTAGTGATGAACTCAAAGATGTTATCTTTTTTCCGACCATTAGCGGCAAACAAAGCAGTGGACTTGGCCTAGGAATTGCACAATCGCTGATACGACAAAATGACGGGATAATTGAATTTGAATCAGCCGCAGGAAAAACATGCTTCTCAATCTTCTTACCCATTAGCGTCTTACAAAAGGAACAAGATGATGAATGAGGCAGCATCGGTTTTAGTCATCGACGATGACAACTCAATTCGCTGGGTGCTAACTGAAGCGCTAGAAGACGAAGGCTTTACGGTTACCGCGGCGGCCAATGTGAACGAGGCACGCGCCTGTATTTTGCGCCAACGTTTTGCCGTGATTTTAAGTGACATTCGAATGCCCGGAGAAGACGGGCTAGTGCTGTTACAAGAATTGAAACAACAGTCGCCAGAAATTCCGGTAATTATAATGACCGCCCACAGCGACTTAGAAAGCGCGGTCAATGCTTACGAGTTTGGCGCTTTCGATTATCTACCAAAGCCTTTTGACGTTGATCAAGCGATCGAGCTGGTCAATCGCGCAGCGGCGTTATCTCAAACACAGTCGACTGATGATCCCAGTGATGAACCGAGTGTGCCAACCATTATTGGTGAAGCGCCAGCAATGCAGGAAGTGTTTCGGGCCATTGGCCGCCTGTCGCGCTCAAATATATCGGTGCTAATCAACGGCGCTTCGGGAACCGGTAAAGAGTTGGTAGCAAAAGCTTTGCATCAACACTCACGTCGAGCAGATGGGCCATTTATCGCCTTAAATATGGCTGCTATCCCCAAGGATTTAATTGAATCCGAACTGTTCGGTCATGAGAAAGGAGCTTTCACTGGCGCCAGTCAACGCTACCTTGGGCGTTTTGAGCAAGCCGACCAAGGTACTTTGTTTCTTGATGAAATAGGCGACATGCCACTCGATACACAAACTCGATTATTGCGTGTCTTGAGTGAAGGTTCTTTCTATCGTGTCGGCGGCACGCAGCCAGTTCGCGCCAATGTCCGGGTCATCGCCGCCACTCACCAAGATCTCGCCCAGCTTGTCAGCAAAGGGGTTTTTCGAGAAGATCTTTTTCACCGTATCAACGTTATTCGCGTGCAGCTTCCAGAACTCAAAGATCGTATTTCCGATCTTCCATTATTGGCGCAGCAATTCTTAGCCAATGCCGCCAAAGAGCTTGAAACAGACGTAAAAACGCTCAGCTTAGAAGCGCAGCAACAATTAATGAATTATGCATGGCCAGGTAATGTACGTGAGCTTGAAAACGTTTGTCGCTGGTTAATGGTTATGTCCTCTGGGCGCGAAATTCACATTGCCGACTTACCCAGCGAAATCCGCCAAGCGGTCCCCGCTCCGCAATTGTCGCGTGGAGCTAACGCAGTGTCATGGCAAAGCGGCTTGCAACAAGACTTAATACAGCGCGTCGAGCAAGGCGAGCAACAAGCCCTTGCTGCTGTCCAAGACGAACTGGAGAAAATTCTCATTGACCTAGCATTACAACTCAGTAATGGCCACAAACAAGACGCAGCGAAATTATTAGGTTGGGGACGAAACACCATTACTCGGAAACAAAAAAAGTTTAACTCACTTTAAAGTCCGCGGCTTGCCGTGAAAGTGCATCCTGATTGATCAATATCAATACGCGCGGCAATTATCGCGCTATGCTAAATCAACCAAGCACAACGGAGACGGTTATGGCAACGCTACCCCTTTCGACAATTACCGAGTTTTTTGGCTGGGCCACACTGATCCACTTTGGCTTTTTGTCACTCATGACTTTGCTGATCATTCTCTTCAACAAACTGATTTTAAGCATTCACCAGCGGCTACTGAATTTATCAGCACCCGACTTACACAAGCTTTACGCTAACTATTTAAGCGCCTACAAATTAATGTCGATTATCTTTTTCGCCGTGCCCTGGGTCACCTTAAAACTCATGGGCTATTAAGGAAATCGGATTTTAAGTACTAACCAGCGGATTTCTCGCATACAATAATGGTTTTCCACTCACCCGCGCAAAACCATGTTACATATAGTGCTTTATCAACCTGAAATCCCGCCGAATACCGGCAATATTATTCGGCTCTGTGCCAATACCGGTTTTCAACTGCATTTAATTAAACCTTTGGGGTTTGAGCTGGAAGACAAACGCATGCGTCGGGCCGGCTTGGATTATCATGAATGGGCCAACGTTCGGATCCATGAAGACTACGCGGCTTTTCTTAGCAGTGAGCAGCCACAAACACTTTATGCAGCCTCCACCAAGGGTACTCAGCGCTACGATCAAGCCCCATTCAAAGCTGGCGACTACCTTATGTTTGGGCCTGAAACCCGCGGCTTACCGATCGAAGTGCGTGAAAGCTTACCCGCACAGCAGGTCTTGCGCTTGCCCATGACCGCCGACAGTCGCTCACTCAACCTTTCTAACAGTGTCGCCATCTTTGTTTACGAAGCGTGGCGCCAGCTAGATTTTGCCGGTGAAGTGTAATCAAACAACAGGCCCAACCATTAAACCATAGGGGTTCTAATATTTTTCTGGCATAATATTACAACCCTCTAATATAACAGTTTGTATCGAGTCCCCATGAACTTAGAGCAGCACTTTGAGCCCTTTCGCAAAGCCATCGTTGGACAAGACTTAAGCGTCGATTTAAACGGTTGTGCGCAGCGCGTGATCTACGCCGACTGGACCGCCAGTGGTCGATTGTATCAACCTATCGAACAGTATATGAGTGATGTAATTGGGCCTTATGTGGCGAACACGCATACCGAGACAACGTTAACCGGCACCACCATGACCCACGCTTACCATGAAGCTCAACGCGTCATTAAGCAACACGTCAACGCTGACGACAACGACGTACTGATCGCTGCGGGCAGCGGTATGACAGTGGTGATTAACAAATTCCAACGAATTTTAGGTCTGCGAATTCCAGAAAAATGGCAAGAACGGGTGCAGATACCAGAAGCCGAAAAACCCGTGGTATTCATTACTCATATGGAACACCATTCCAATCAAACCACTTGGAATACTTGCGCCGTCACGGTACAAATGATTCGCCCAACGACTGCGGGACTTCCCGACTTAACTCACTTAAAAGAGCTACTCCAGCAATTTGCCGATCGACCACTAAAAATTGGCGCCTTCACGGCTTGCAGTAACGTTACGGGTATCCAAACGCCCTATCATGAAATGGCGGAAATAATGCATGACCATGGCGGTCTTTGCTTTGTTGACTTTGCGGCAAGCGCACCATACGTTGATATCAACATGCATCCTGCCAACCCGAAACAGAAATTGGATGCGATATATTTCTCGCCGCATAAATTCCTGGGTGGCCCCGGCAGCAGCGGAATCCTTATCTTCGACAAAAAACTTTATCAAAACAAAATTCCCGATCAACCCGGTGGCGGTACCGTTAGCTGGACCAACCCTTGGGGAGAGCAATGCTTT
>JABXHQ010000118.1 GCA_013373545.1 Gammaproteobacteria bacterium | reverse complement strand
CATTACGACGCCGTCGTTAGGCAAAACACAATAAGCTCATAGCGAATGCCGCGTTTACCTAATGGCTGCATTCGACTATGGGCCAATTTGTGGAAAAGGGAGAAAGATAAAAATGCAAAAGTCATTTATTTTTATTACTGTGCTTCTAGTTTCAATGCTGGTATTAATAAGTTGTCAGTCGAGTAATGACGACAGCAAAAACACAGATGCTAGAGCGGATACAACAGCCGTAATACCCAATACCGATAGCGCGAGTGGTGATGTCAAAACAATGCCCGAACATTTGCAAGCCATTGCTTGGGTAAAGAGTGCCGATGCCAGCAAAGATCTCAAGCAAGCGATCGCCAATAAGGACTTTCGTTTTTTTGTGCTAGCCGCAAGAGCGCCCGTTGTTCCTGGTGTTGATCCGAAACAAGCGTCCGAGTTGCTGAGCAAATGTGGGCAAAAATTCTTACCCGGTATGGGGGATGTTTTAGTCGATGATGAACATGCAAAGCTTCACGCTAAAGGAATAGAGTACGCTAAGCAATATAACCAGCAGCTGCAACCAATGTGCTCAGAATTAAAGCAATAGATTGCAGATTTAAACCCGATGTTTCGTCTCATCGGGTTTCTCTCGATTCGCATTATTTTTAACTCTACTTCGTTTTTGTTATAAATTTGATAACCGTTGCATTTTTTACTGCATCGTAAGCGTTGCCAGCTACTGTAAAAACAGCAAATAGTATCTAAAAAATTAACTCTCTAGTGATATTTCCCGAGCAAATTCTTACGCAATTCTTGCGTCTCAAAAATACGCCCGCGTTTAATTACCCATTGCTGTTGATAAATCAGTGAAGGATCTTTCTCTAGAGAACCATTAATAACCACTAAGTCGGCTTCACTACCAACTTTAATTTGGCCGCGTTTTGACAGGTTTAAAATTTTAGCTCCGTTTGCAGTAAGCACTTGTATTGCTTCTGGTACGCTAAATCCCGCTTCAATAAGTAATTCAAAATTGCGCAAGTCGCCAGCACCCGGCAAATTAAATCGGCCAGCATCAACGCCACTGCCTAATAAACCTCCTCGTTGAAAAAATTGCCGGTCAAACGCTTTGATGCGACCAAATCGAGCTTCGCGCTTGCTATCGATCTGGTCGAAGCTTGCCCTTTGTTTATTATAGGAGTCAATTAGCGTTGAATGGAAATATGGTAGCCATTGATCGGCTATGGGTTTTCGATGACTTATACTGGCTTCGTAAATAGATAAGGTTGAGGTTAGAAATGCGGACTGCTTAATCATTAAATCTTGTAAGTCTTTTACGCTTTGGTGATCGATGGCCAGTTCATCAATGTAGGTTCGAAGTCCATTACACTGACCCACGGTTTTGCCATCACGAAAGTCGCTTACACTATTCCAACCATGTTGAAATCCGTCAAGTTTGGCGGCTAACGCTTCTTGGTAGGTAATTGAGCAAAGGTGTCCGGTAACATAGGCATTATGTTGGTGGGCTTCATCTGTGATGGCGTTTAACACGTTCGGCTTAATATGGCGATAAACCTTAAACCATTGAACGCCCTTTTCGACCCATTCTCTAACAAATTCGCGGGCCTGTTTTGGTGTGATCTCTGGTTGCATATTAGGATTACCCGAAGGCCCTGAAATATACGGAGCCGACGCTAGAATGTAAGGCATGGGAACACTGTGGCTGTTAGCCATTTTCGCTAGCGAAACTTCTTGGTTACCATCGCGCGCGCCACAAGTTTGAATGGTTGTGACACCAAACGCAAAATAGAACTTCGCAATTAGTCTCGCATCAGCTTGACGGCCAGCAACATGTAAATGATTATGCACGCCAACAATACCTGGAATCATCGTTTTTCCAGTCATATCATAAATTTGATATTGGCGTTCTATTGAAACGTCTGCAAAAGAACCAATAGCAGATATCTTACCCTGGTCGATCTTAATGGTCTGATCATACAGTATTGTTTGTCCATCACCAGTAATAATGTTGGTATGAATAAATGCAATTTGATCAGTTTCCCTATGCTCAGGCTTATCTAGATTGCTGGCATTAAGCGTTAGAAAATGACTCGTAAGCAAGATGATAAACAATAAGTGCAAAATATTCATTTGACGCAGAAATATTTTCAATTGGATGAGCTTCTGTTATCTCGATAAGGATGTGCATTATATCATAAGTCTCCTAATCGATAGATATGTTAACTCAGACCACTCAGTATTGATTCTTCATCTATCGCATCGATCTGCTCTTCACTCAGAAACTGCTCTGCGTATAACATGTAAGTACGACTTTCAATAAACATTCTAAAAAGGTTTTGATCAATATGATCATCAAGTGCCATATTGCGCATAATATACAGTGATTGCGAAAGCGTTTTAGCTTTTTTGTAAGGGCGGTCCGACGCTGTTAACGCTTCAAATATATCGGCTACCGCCATTATTTTTGCCGGTATGGATAGATCAGAACCAGCCAATCCGAGCGGAAATCCTTTGCCATTAATTTTTTCATGATGCCCTCCTGCATACTCAGGAACTTGAGAGAGTTCATCGGGCAAGGGTAAATTCTCTAACATATTAATCGTGGCTACAATATGCTCATTAATTATGTATCGATCTTCTGCAGTTAGCGTACCGCGTGATACGCTTAAATTATACAGCTCGCCAAGATTTTGCTTAAATCGCTCGGGCTTTAAATTAAACCGGTCACTATTGATATGTTTATCTTGGTCTTCCCAGTCGACTAAATGCTCGACCTTGTCAGTTAATAATTGTTCAACATGCGGTGTCTCTTGTGCTGGGATTTTTTCTAAACGAGCTTCTTCTGCCGGCGATAAACCTAAACGATCATTAAAGTGGCGTACCCAGGTACGCTTGCCAATTGTTCGCAGTCGCGCAATTGCGGATTCATCTAAAAATTCTCCGCCAACATTACACGTTGCAACAAACGCAAAGTCTTGTTTGAGTTGGTCAAGGTTGGCTTCTAGTTCTTGATGATATTGCTGTTGCTGATGGGGGTTCTCCTGCACTTGTTCATGATAGCGAATTTCAGCATCGCGCCACAGGACTTCAAAACGCATTCGAATTTCATGAATGCGATTATATATTGCTTCAAGTTTACTGCCTTTATCAACGATATGCTCTGGAGTAGTGATTTTGCCACAGTCGTGTAACCACGCAGCAACTTTAAACTCGCGCCATTCTTCCGGGCTGGCAAAGTCAAAGCCTTTTAGTTCTCCGATATTACTTTTACACGCCGCTTCCGCTAACATAATGGCCAATTTTGGTACTCGTTCACAGTGCCCGCCCGTATAAGGTGATTTTTGGTCAATGGCCTCTGCCATTAACCGGATAAACGAGTCCATCAGCTCCTTTTGCGATCGTTCGTAGCTGCAAATCGACTCTGATAGTTCGACTAATGAGCGTGATAACTGATGTATTTCACGAATCGACGTGGGAATGTGCCGCACTTTGTCATACTGGCGTGAGCGTATCTTTAGGTTTTCAAGCGCGAGCATATTAATCGGTTTTACAATCGCAGATACCGACCACAATACGACTGGCACCAACATCATTAAGACAATAACGGTAATGGAAATGGCATACCAAAGATCATTTTTGAAACTCTTTTCGGCTTCCATACGTTCAACCAATAACCCAATAAAGTCGTGGCGGTTTGTATCTGAATAGCCTTTTATTTTATCAACAAATGCCAAGTATTCTTTATCGCCAATGGTTAGGTAGAAAGTCCGTCCGCGATTGTTTTCATTAAGAGCTCGCTTCAACAATTCTTCACTGGGTAAACGACCAACCGTTAACTGATCGATTTCTGGTACCGGTGAGCTGGATAAGTTTAGCCATTTTTTCGCCAGTTGTGATTTTGCATCTGGTTCTAATTGCTTAAAGGTTTTATTGAGTATATCGATTAATGGTTGGTATTCCTGCTGCGCCAGTAAATGCAGCGAAAATATTGTTTGATTAAATGCAGAGGAAAAACTGTCATGATACTTAATGTTTTTTAAAAAGAAGTACTGCTCGATGTATTCAATAACGACTTTGTGGTCAAGAACGACATCAACATGTCCCTGCTCCAGCAGTTTTAATGCCGATAAAGTGTCTTGTGTTTCGATATAATGTTCATTCGGTAGCCGTTGTTTTAGGTATTGAGTGATGGCGTATCCGCGCTGAACTGCAATGCGTAGACCAATGAGATCATCAGTGGAGGTAACTGATTTTGCGACTTGTTTATGGGTCACTGCTATTATTTCTGGATGGACAATAGGCTCACTAAATGATCCTACCGATTCTCGCTTTGCCGTTCGCATCATCGATAACATAATATCCACTTTGCCTTGATAAAATAGCTCGGTTAGCTCGGTGAAGCTATAGCCATTAACAAAGTTAAGCTTTAAATCTAGCCGCTTTGCGAGCAGCTTAATTAATTCGACACTGTACCCTCTTGGATTGCCACTAACGGTATATTCAAAGGGTGGATAATCTTTCATATTGGCGACTTGTAAGACTGGTAAGCGCTTTAGGTACTCCCATTCTTGTGGCGTTAATACTGGTTTGCGGTAACCCTTGCCCGTGGCGCTGGTATTGTCCGCGTGAAATGCTGTAATTTGTCCACTGCTGTCAAAAATAAAAGATTGTGAGGTTTGTGGGAAACGCGAAACTCTTAATAACTCGTCAAGGGATGAGGTTAGCGTTGTTGATCCGACCACTGCGCCCTGCTCGGTACGTATAGAGTAGCTTGTTCCGGTTTGCTGCACGAACTGAAACAGATACGGTGGTCTTTTATTTACGCGTTCAGTAGTGGCAGAGGTAAACCAAGGGCGATCGGTAGCAAAATATTGGGTTGCTTCACGAGTTTGATAGCGCACATTGAGTTCGTCATCTAAAAATTGAGTAATTCGCAAGCGTTGATTTTGACTATCATGAATTTTAACCATAACCCAGCGATCATTCGGCGCTGCTCGCCAAACACTTCTAAGGTTATCACTCGCCTCTAGATTAGAAACTTCAAGGTAATCACCATTGGGATAACCAATATACAAAGAGAAAATGCCTTTGGTATCGCGCAACAGTTCAACCATGTCCAAGCCAATCGTGGGAATATTAGTCGCGCTTAGGCTTTCTGCTTGCACAGGACTATTTTTTAGCGCATAGGCGTAGCTAATTCCCGTTTTCTCTAACTCTAGAGCTTTCTCAGAGGTTCGCTCGGCAACTTGGTAAAAGTGCTCTTCTGCGTGAGCTCGCACCGCCTTCATGCCAAAATAATAGTGTAATGCTATGGATACAATGGCGACCAAACCACACACAATAAAAAAAGTGGTTAATATGGTGATACGAATAGTAAAACGGCGGTTGTTCAGCTGCATCATTGAAAAGCAAGGCCAATGTTTTCATACGAATATATGGACTATAGTTAACTACGACCTACTTTTCGACTTTGTTACTGATTTTTCGAACTTTTTTGATTATTGCAGCGATTTTAATGCGGTGAGGATTTGTTGACGACTATTAGCGGTTGCTTGGGTAGCAAGCCGGTTATTATCAAAGTAATTACGATCATAAATAGCGAGGCCCATAAACAAACGGTTAAACCAAAGCTCTGGTATAAGCTTCCGGACAATACAGTCCCCATTAATCGCCCCATTGCATTCGACATATAATAAAAGCCAACATCCATTGAAGCGCCTTCATCACGAGCAAAATGTACAACTAAATAGCTATGCACAGATGAATTTAATGCAAAAATAATGGCAAATAGTATTAAGCCGGGGATCAACGCGGCGGTGTAATTAAATTGCATCATCAATGCTAATAACAACATAAGAAATGCCAAACACAATACCCAAACAAACGCTTGAGTGACTTCGCTGGCAGACGGAAATAACTGTTTAGCAATGATTGGCGCGAGCGCTTGAACGGCACCATAGCCAATAATCCAAGCGGCTAGAAAACTGCCTACTTGCCAATGGTCCCATTGCAAGGAGGTTGCTAGAAATAGCGGCAGCGCAATAACAAACCATACATCTCGGGCGGCAAATAGAAAGCAACGTGCGGCGGCTAAACGATTGATCGCTGAGCTGGTTGAAAAGATTTCACTAAACTTGGGCTTACGATTTAGTTTGGCTAGATCATGGCGTAAGGTGAATAAGCTGAGCATCCATATGCAGCCAATCATTAAGGTTAAGGTTAAAATGGCGAACCAAAATCCAACGCCCGAAAGTAGAGCTCCACCCAGAAAGAAACCTAAGCCTTTAAGCGCATTTTTCGAGCCCGTAAGCAGAGCGACCCAGCGAAACAGTCGTCCGGTTTGTTGCTTTGGCACTAAAGTTTTAATAGCGGTTTTGGCACTCATTTTATTTAAGTCTTTAGCGATACCAGACAATGCTTGAGCGATCATTACCCAAACAACGCTTAACCAATCAACGGGCACCAATAACATACTAAGTGCCACTATTTGTAAAAAGAGTCCTGCGTTCATGGTTCGGTTTAAACCAATGCGTGCCCCTAACCAACCTCCGATTAGGTTGGTTACAACGCCAAATATTTCATAGAATAAAAATAATGACGCGACAGCTAAAGGGCTGTATCCGAGTTGGTAAAAATACAGCACCACCAACATGCGCAAAGCGCCATCGGATAAAGTAAACGCCCAGTAATTGATGGTAATATTTAAGTACTGGCGTACATTTTCGGCAAGCGGCTTCATGCTATTGGCTAGAGCCCTTGCTCGATCATGTAATCCAATAACTCACAGGTCCGATTTACATAACCCCATTCATTGTCATACCAAAGGTAAAGCTTAACCTGGGTATCGTTAACGACCATGGTTGACAGAGCATCGACCACAGAAGAGCGCGGATCGGTTTTATAGTCAATCGAGACCAGTGGTTTAGTTTCAAAGCCTAAAACTCCAGTGAGGGCTCCGTTAGCAGCGGCGGCTAATGCTTCATTAACTTGCTCAACCGTTACTTTTTGCTCAACTTCAAAAACACAATCGGTTAACGACGCATTGGCGAGGGGGACGCGAATCGCATGACCATTCAAGCGGCCTTTTAATTCGGGAAAAATATGAGTGATTGCGGTAGCTGAGCCAGTAGTGGTTGGAATTAAACTCATACCGCAAGCGCGAGCGCGCCGTAAATCTTTATGCGGTGCGTCTAAAATCGTCTGTGTATTGGTTAAGTCATGAATGGTGGTGATGCTGCCGTGCCGAATCGTAAAATTCTCATGAATAACCTTCACAACTGGCGCAATACAGTTTGTGGTACACGAAGCGGCAGTCACAATTCGGTGACTCGCTGGTTGATATTCATGCTGATTAACGCCCATTACAATATTCGCAATTCCTGCTTCTTTCACCGGGGCCGTCACCAACACACGTTTTACACCCTGCTCTAAATAAGTTTGAAGTTGCGCTGATGTTTTAAATTGCCCCGACGCTTCAAGTACGATGTCACAGCTCGACCAGTCAGTTTGCTCAATGGCGGTATTGTGACTAAAGGAAATTTCCTGCTGATTTAGAATTAACTTTTCTTTTGCCGCTGAAACTTCTGAGTTATAGGGCCCATGCACAGAGTCGTAATTAATTAAATGAGCAAATGTAGCGGCGTCACCCATGGGATCATTAATTTGTACAATTTCAATAGCGTCAGATTGCGCTAACAACCGAAAAGCCAATCGGCCCATTCGCCCAAATCCATTGATACCTACACGTGTTTTCATAATCGGTGTCGCTTCCTTATAAATAAGATATTAAGTATAAACGAGTAACTAAGTACTTTTGCACCAACGCAAGCGGCGGCTTTGCGCTGGACCTTGTTGAATTAATTGCTTTACCAATGGTTGCAACGCGGAGTGATTAGCCAACACCTGTTGATTAATCAGATCGACTAGCCAGTTAGGCAATCCTTCGGCAATTCGATAGTAAACCCACTGCTCCACTTTTCGAGTGTTTAACAGCCCTTGGTCTCTTAACACAGACAAATGACGCGACACCTTTGGTTGACTCAGCTCGGTAGCACCGGTCAACTCACAGACGCAAAGCTCGCTTTCGCTCGCAATCAAGCACAGCAACAGCAGCCGCGTTTCGTCCGCTACGGCTTTTAACCATTGAGAATTCTGAGCGAGGCTGAGTGGTTGCGTCATGGAATTTCTATCAGCTAAAGTATTAGCCTGCCTTTATATATGCTTTTCCATATATACGCAAGTATATGGTGTGAGTGTTAGGAACAGCTGATATCACGAAAAAACTAAGAATAGAGTTTTAATAATAAGATTACTTGTCGCTGCCACCGTCGCGATTGAAAATCTGACGCTTTTGAGTCGGGGCCAGCTCCGTTGGCGTTACCTCGAAGGCTTGCAACTTACCGTCGTCCGAAACCCGCGCTTTAAACTCAACTTTTTGCTGTTTAATCAAGTACTTAAAGCCATCAAGTTGAATTTCTGAATAATGAAAAAAAGCTGGAACTTCGAAGTCTTCACAGCGGATGAAACCATAGCCTTTTTCACGGTAGTAGTTTTGGACAATGCCTTGATAAACCTTTCCCTCAACGACTTCTGGCGTATAGCCTTGTTCATAGGCATCGGGCGATTTCTTGCGAGGATTCGCTTTAGGTGGTTGTTGACGGTGCCGTGCTTGTTGCCGGCCACCCTTTTTCTTAGCATTCTGACGTTTTTTATGCTCGACCGGCGGTTGACTCATCGGAGGGTTGTTGCCGAATGGATCATCAGCAAGATTACCGTTAACGTCTTGCTTATTGCGTCCGTTATTGTCGTTATTACGTCGCTTTTTATTAGCGATCATAAATTCATGGCTGGTAAGCATATAGTGGTTCCAAACCGAATGTTTTTAAGAGAAAGAATCTAGGTTTACACTTATAGTGTAAGTCTTCATCGACAATTTATCAATTTTTGACCGTTATTAGACGCTATAAGTTATTGGCATAAAACCATAAATAGTTAATCGAATCGAGTGGTTGGTATTTTTACCGTCATTTTACTCTAAGAATTGAGTTGTCGATCATCTTTTTATTCGCAACTACCGGTTTTGCTATTTTTCTTCCTTCTGTATAAATATTAGAATATACTAATAAACCAATTAGTGGATTGTTTTACTCTATGAACACTATCGATGAATTAAAACCGCATGCCGCAGAAGCCAGTCGCTTACTCAAAGCTTTAAGTAACGAGAGTCGCTTATTAATTTTATGTTTATTAAGTCAACAAGAGCTGTCGGTGTCTGAAATCAATGAAAAAGTTAGTATTAGTCAATCAGCGCTGTCGCAGCATTTAGCGGTTTTACGTGCAGATGGATTAGTTGAAACACGGCGTCAGTCGCAAACCATTTATTATGCCTTAGCGAAAGGTCCTGCCGAAAAAATAATAAATACCCTCCATGGTATTTATTGCCCGCAATAGTCTACTGTTTCAGTGCCAGTTCACGCTCTGTCTTAAATTTAAATACTTTGCGAATGATAATGGTTGCCGGACAAAAACCGGTGAATGATTGTTGCAATAAGTTTAAGCCGACAAACATTGTTAAATAGATAAAATTAAACGAAACAAAATAAGTCAGTATGGCCGATAGAAAGACCATAAAACCGGCGAAAGCAGTTAATACGCGCTCTGATGACATAGTAGTTACCTCATAATGTCTAGAAGTTGTAACGAGTTCTAAAATAAACGTTATTGTTTTCCTGAAACTGTGCCCAAAAAGTCTCGGTAGTTTTACCTTCAAACCACATCAAGCCCAGTGTAAACGACCAATGATCGTCATAGCGATATTGGCTTGATAGCCGCAAGTGATGATCGCGATCGGTTGGCGAGTAAAATATAAACAGGTTGTTGGTTAGCTTTTGCTGCAATGCCTGATGTCGTAAGCGCAGTGTTAGTAGGTTTTGCCACTTTTGCTGCGAAGGTTCGAGCGCAGCTGTTGGCGCGGTAACATCGGCAATTTTTTCGCTTTGCCACTGTAAACCAGCGGTTAAGTTAGTGACCAACTCTTGCTCATAACCGAGCAGTAGCTTGGTTCGACTATTGGGTATATTAGGATTATTGCCGCTGGTATCATCTAAGCTTGCAAAACTTCCAAGTTCGATGTGCCCTACGCCGGCCCCGATTGTTGTTCGAAGACTTGCGCCGAGCACTCTAAGACGCGGGAAAAACAACTCACTGTTAGTATTAATACCTTCGGGCGAATTAAAAAATCCGCGATAACCATATACCGCCCACTCGATAGCATTCAGTTTTCCGTAGGCGCGAAGGGAAACTTCGTTATCATCTGGGCGTTGAACATTTAATCCATCCGGCTGCAGAATGCCCGAGCCAGGTAGATAAAAACTTAGCCGTGTGCCATCAATATAACGATCAGAATCGAATTGCGGTGAATAAACTAAATTAAAGTTGATGTGCTTACTAAATATATCGAGTTTGACTGCATCAGACGGTGCTTTTAAATATTCGTCGTCGCGACCAATGAAAAACGATTGCCAATCTTTTGGGAAAAGATCATTGATAAATAAATAATCACCCGTACCCCAGGTTAAAATCTGCCGCCCGAGGGTTAATTCAACCTGTTCTCCAAGTGGAATCAAAGCATTGAGTTCGCGAACTTCCCCTCCTTCGGATTTTGATAAAAGTGCGTCGTAATAAGCATCGGCTTTAAACTCCACTTTTACTTTTTTAAAGGTATCTTGCCATTCGATTCTTGCACGCAATTCATTTAGAGATTCGTTGGTACCCGTAGCAGGTTGTATTTTTTGTCCGCGGGCATACTCAATGAAACCCTGGAAAAGTTGGGTGTCTTTTGTATCTTGCCAAGAGTCACCCCAGTCCTCACTCCACTCTTGTTCAGCCTTTACTGCTGACAAGGTGCTAAGCAAAACCAGCACTAAACCCCATTTGTTCATCTTCTTAATTCCTACAGATTAACGACGTTTAAGCCATTCTTGCGGTGGGTTGCGTAATGATCGTTCACTAAACACTGACGCCGGGATATCGATATCATAATGGGTAAAAGCAAATTGCATTAAGGTATAACCATTACGCAAGTGATCGGTGATTTTTGATTCAAGGACGGTTGGGTAACCTTGGATCGTCTCGACCTTTTGTACTTCAACCGTGCGCAACAGTTGATCGCTTGCTCCATAATAATTGATGAGCATAGGAATAAAGGTTGTCTTATCAATTGCAGTTGTGTAGTAAGCGAACTCAACATTACTGGCATCAACTGGAGTATGTTTTAACTGATAATATTGTTCATCCTGGCCAACTAATTCATGTTGATCAGCTTGTGGCGCGCGTCCAGATACGTCTTCATAATAATAATGTGAACCTACGAAGCTGGTTCGTTTATCACTTGCAGCAATTCGCTTAACTAAATCAAGTCCGGGCAAATAAAGCCAACGATCATCATCTGAACCAGGCTTTTTATTTACCAAAAAGCTGGTATTTCGCACATCAGAAGGACGCGAAAATACAACTAATATATCTTGTTCACCACCCTCCTCACGATCGCGACGAATAATAACAAACTGCCGAAATTGTTCACGACCTTGCTCGTCGACAATCTTCATCCGCGCATCGCTGCGACCATCTTTACCGGCATAGTAAGCAGCAAGATTTGCTTTACTAACGATTTCATCTGCCGATAATGAAGTTTGCGCAAATGCATGGTTAGTAAACCAAAGGCTTGCGAAAATAGTGAGCAAACCTAGATAAATTCGAGTACTCATTTTGGTCTCCTTAAGGCTTTGCCGATTTGAAAATAAAACGTTTAAATAAGTTCATAACACTGGGTAGCATGACCAAGGTGACCAGTGCCGATATGGCCATTATACTGGCGAGGAATATGCCCACGGTTATATAGGGTACCAATGGTGCAAACAGTAACGGTGTAAAGCCGACAGCAATCACGATGGCATTGCGGGTGATGGCTTGAGCCGGTTCTTGAAACATCAAACTCATTGTTTCACTGAAACTTCCCGTTTCCTGAAACACACTACGTGCTCGTTCAATAAAGTGAATAGCAAAGTCTACCGACAATCCAAGTGTAAGAGCAGACAGTACCGCAATTGGCATGTCATAATCTTTACCTATCCAGCCTATAAGCCCATAGATAAAGCTAATGGTTAAGGTTAGCGGTAACATCGCCAGTAAACCAAAAACGACCGAGCGAAAGAGAATAATCATCATAACCAGAACCACAACAAAGGCACTGGTTAAGCTTTCAAGCATGCCGCTGACCATTGCGTCTTGCCAAACTACATTAATATAGGTTTTCCCGGCCCAACGCATTGACATTCCATCAGGCAGTGGATTCTCGCTCACAAATGCATCCACAGCCGCCATCACCTCTGTCATATCTTGATTGTCACCACTTCTTAGCTGTACCCACAAGTTACTACGACTAAAGCTTGGGTTTACCATCCGCCATAAGTCTTGTGGTCGATGAGATGATTGAAATTGTAATAAGGTTTGCGCAACGCCAGCTTGAGTTTGCGGGATTTGATAATCTTGGTCTTCACCACTAATTAAGTCACGGTTGACGGTTTTAACTAGGTCAGGAAGTCCATTGGTTTTACCCACATACCCACTCTCTAACAGAGCTTTCTCTAAACCATCCATGTATTGCAAGACTGCTGGCTGGGTAAAGTAATTCAATTGAGCTTGAAACTTCTCAGCCGTCGCTAATAGATCTTCAAGAATGTTTGCATCGCTGCCACTGGCTTGGAACATCGCCTCGTCGATTAGAGCAATTGCTCGCCCAAGGTTAATATCGCCCGGTAATTGCAGCGCTGATTTTAATTCAGGATCTTGTAATTTTCCCCACGCATTGTCATACGCAGTTTTGAATTCAGCCAGTTGTTCTTCGCGCTGCTGATGAGTTAACACCAGAAACGCATCATAAGTGCCTGCAAAGTGTTCATTAAGTACTTTATCAGCGACTCGAATCGGGTGACTCTCTTTAAACCAGCGCACCGGATTATCATTGATTTGAATCTTACTAATGCCTGCGATACTAAATGCTAAAATGCCAATGAAACTGAGTAGCAACAATTTTGATTGTGCCAAAGTGAAGCGCTTTAAGTTTTTAAGGCCGCGACTTTCTCTGTGGTTACTGTGCATTTTATCTTGCAATGCCTGTAACTGCGCAGGTGCCATACGCGAGATATACGCTGGAACAAATAAGATGGTTAGCAAAAATGCAAGCATAATTCCAAAGCCTACAAACAATCCGAAAACTTGCACTGGTGGAATCGGCGTTAATGCTAACGATAGAAATCCAATAGTAGAGGTGACGGAGGTGTAAAGCATTGGGGTGAATAAATGTTGAATGACCTCCTTGGCTACATCTTTTGCTTTACGACCCGGCGTAAAACGGTCGGCGAACTCAGACATAATATGAACTGAATCGACTACCGCAATGGGCATTAAGAAGATCGCTATCATTGAGCTCATGATATGTACGGTAAAGCCGCAGGCGATCAATAATCCCATGGTACTGATGACCGTCGCCATTGCGACAATCATGGGCGCCAACACTAACTTGAAGTTTTTAAAAAAGAGCAACATCAATACGAAAATCATCAGCGCAGCAAGCGGCGCGGAAATGCCCATTTGGACAAACATTTCAAAGCCAAAGGTGTCCTCTGCTACAGGTAAGCCGGTAATGTGATAATCAGCAGAGCCTTGTAATTGATTAATGTAGCTTTGAATATCATTGGCAATGCGATAGCTCTCATTCTTATCGACAATTGGAACATAAATCGCGGCGGCTTGATTGTCGCCCGCAACTAAGGTATCCAACATTAAAGGTAGGCGCTGAACATTGGCCGCGATGTCGCCTGCCGCTGCTTCTGTTTCAGGTGCTGACTTCATCATCCACTCAAATAACAAAGAGCCTGAGTCACCTTGGCGAATGTTATCGACGGTACTCAACGACATCAGGTCCGGTTTAACGACGCCTTCGATGGTTAAAATGTTAGCGGTAAGCGAGTGCAAATTTGACAAGGTTTCAACGTTGTAGATACCAGATTCGTTTACGATTCCCACCACGATCGCATCGTACAGGGCGAACTCGCGTTTAATTTCATTATGAAATACCCGATCAGGCTGGTCAGCGCGCAGCATATTTTCTGGATCGGTATCTATTTGAATAGTTGGTATGAAAGCAGCTAACCCGAAAGTAAGCAGCGCCATTGCGAGGTAGATCCATTTCGCCCGGGTTAGCGACAAATTTATAAACGCATCTTTCATATTGAGACTCTTTTAAATTCGATTATCTGTATATTAGAACAGCTTTTATATTAGAATAAGCTAATGTAACAAGGATTGTATATTAGTAAAATCTAAAATACAATAGATAATTCATTAATAAGCGAACAGGTAACGGACCATGAAAACAGCCAATGACTTAGTAGCCGCCGCAAAAAACAACATTACTGAAGTCAGTATTGAAGCGCTACGCGCAAGTTTGGGCCAAAACCCAATTGTTATCGATGTGCGTGAACCCGGCGAATATGCTAATGGCCATGTACCCAAAGCGATTAACATTCCGCGGGGAGTTTTAGAGTTTCAAATTGACGGCCACCCCGCCATTAACAACTGCCTTAGTGAACAGCAAAATCTTCGCGATCAGCCTATTTACCTTTATTGCCGCACGGGTGGACGCTCGGCATTAGCCGCAGAAAGCTTGCAAAACTTAGGCTTTAATCAAGTAATCTCTGTTGCGGGCGGTTTTGTCGAGTGGGAAAAAGCTGGCTTTGAGCGCGTAGAATAAAAGTGTTAATGCAATAATAACTGCTTCACAGTCCGCCAATTATGATTTGCGTAGCTGACTCTTGAATCAGTATTATATCGCCGAATAAAAAATTTAAAGGATTGAAAACCATGAGTCGACAATGCCGCGGTTGTCAGCGAGAGATCGCATGGGGCAGCCAAGACTGCCCTTTTTGTGGTACTACCAACAACCAGGCCACTCAATGGTTTAAGCGCTTGGGGCAGTTGCTCGGTTTTTGTGCGGTTGTCATTGTGGCTGGTTATGGTTTAGCCGAATGGCGCGTTGCTTCAGAGACCGCTGAAATTAGCGCGCAACTCAATCAACAAATTGCGACGTTAAATGCACGTAATCAGCAACTTGAGCAACAAGTTAATACCCAACAACAAGAGATGCAGCAGCTTAAGCAGCGACAAGATGAGCTAAAAGCGGCTGGTTCGGATACCTCAGCGGCATTGACGGATGAAATAACCACGTTAAAAGCTTCTCTTGCCGCGAGCGAACAAGAGCGTGAACGTCAAGAAGGTCGTGCCAGTTGGCTCGGGAAGGAAAACACTCGGTTAAAGGACGAAGTAACCACGCTACAGCAACAAGTAGCAACGCTCAATACGCAACTGGAAGCGTTAAGGAAAACAGCCGCTCAACCGGTGACACAACCGGCCGATGCGAGCTCTACGCCTGTCGACGCGACGGACGGTAATTAATCGTTATTGGTCGTTATTTTTCAGCAGTTCATAGGCTGCTGCCTCTATGGCAAAGACATGATCATCTTCCTCTCCTAGCGACCTTAGTGCGTCCGCTAGGCGAAATAAGTATTCACGGTTAGGGCCACTTGGCCCTTCTGAAGATAATATTTGCTGCGCAATCGCTCGTTCACTTTGCGGTCCTAAATACGCTGCGTTATGTTCGTCCGCTTGATACACTATTGCGACTTGTGAATTCTGTTGCCAATTGCTTTGTTGTTGATCTACCCAAGTTATTTTCACTTCGTGGCGTAGATAACCATTTTTCTCACGGTGATCTAAATGACTGAATGTGGCACCTTTAACACGATACGCCATGCCGAAACAGACACTGCTGCGGTCGCGGATCAACGTTAACACGCGGCCCGGGTTTTCAATGGTCCCGCGATGATCATGACTGCCCTGCCAAAATCGACGTGCCCAACCCGATAAGCGCGCGGGGCGTTTCTCTAAATAAGGAAAATCGACCTTATAAATTAACGACCCATAACCAAACAGCCATACATCATCGGTTTCGGCAATTGCATGGCGTTTGGCATTTACAGTTTGCGTATCGAGCATTAACGCTTATTCAAACTCAACGTGAACTGCGGCGGAAACCTGCTTGGCTTTCTCTACTGCGTGTTCAATGGTTTCAGCTCGTGCGAGTGCAACACCCATTCTGCGACGGCCACTAATTTCAGGTTTGCCGAACAAACGGATTTGGGTGTCAGGTTGCTCGAGCGCTTTCTCGAGTTGTGTATAACGTGTTTTAGTTGATTGACCGGTCGGTAAAATGACGCTCGATGCAGACGGTCCGTGTTGTGTGATGTTCGGGATCGGTAAGCCCAATATTGCACGCACATGCAAAGCAAACTGCGACAGGTCTTGTGAAATTAAAGTTACCATGCCGGTATCGTGCGGGCGTGGGGAAACTTCACTGAAATACACTTCATCACCTTTGATAAATAATTCCACACCAAATAATCCACGCCCGTGATCGCCGCACAAAGCCGCAGTTATTTCACGTGCAATGTCCTGTGAGCGTTGTAATGCAGTTGCGCTCATCTGGCATGGCTGCCACGATTGACGATAGTCTCCGTCTTCCTGTACGTGACCAATCGGCTGACAAAAACTAATACCATCTATATGGCGAATCGTTAACAAGGTGATTTCATAATCAAAGTCGACAAAGCCTTCGATAATAACGCGACCTTTTCCAGCGCGGCCGCCTTCTTGAGCGTATTGCCAAGACTGGGCGATATCATCAACACTTTTGATGACACTTTGTCCTTTACCTGAAGAGCTCATGATGGGCTTTACAACGCATGGCATTCCAATGCTGGTTACCGCCGCTTGAAAATCTTCAAAGGTATCGGCAAAAGCATAGGGTGACGTAGCAAGTCCGAGAGTCTCCGCAGCAAGCGTGCGAATACCCTCGCGGTTCATAGTGAGCTGAGTTGCCTTTGCTGTGGGCACTATATTAACGCCCTCCTGTTCTAACTCGGCTAACGTATTCGTAGCAATGGCTTCAATTTCCGGAACCACATAATCGGGCTGCTCTTGTTCAATGACTGCTCGCAGTGCTTTGGCATCGAGCATATCAATTACATGACTGCGATCGGCCACTTGCATAGCCGGCGCATTTGGATAGCGATCGACGGCAATGACTTCAATCCCATATCGTTGCAACTCAATAACCACTTCTTTTCCTAATTCACCCGCGCCACACAGCAAAACCTTAGTTGCGCTAGCGGAAAAAGGGGTTCCGATGCTAGTCATAATAGACGTCCTTTTAAGTAAAAATTATTAACGCCGATTATACTGAAAAATAACTCTGGGTACGAACTTTCAGCATCTAAGACAGAGACTGCTAATGGTCGCGGTCAGTAGTCATGAGAATGATGAAATAAATGGCGATACGCCGGGTATATTCGACAGGGATGAGAGTTTAACGAAACGGCGACGCAAACGATCAGCGCCGCCAGATTGCAATCAAGCTTAGTTGCTGTCGTGAATTTGCATGATCGATGCTTTTACTTTGCCAGCATAACTATCGATGGATCGACCATCAATGGTAATTTCGCTTTGGTTTTGATTCGAACCTCGAATCATCACGGTAAATTCATGACTACCTGCATCTAACTGAATCGGTAAGGTAACATCCCAGCTCGCTCCACCACTGGAAAGGTTATCATCGGAAACCATTCTTAGACTTTCTTTTGCACCTTGAGCCGGGATCGCACCATTAACCGAAATGGCAATGTCTAACTGACTCCACGCACTGAAGCTGGTTAAGTAGGCTTCACCGGTTGTTCGTAAAATAACTGTTGTGCCATCGTTTGCCACTTCGAAAGCAACATTACTTAGACCCGGAACGGGATAGTATTCGTAATTAGTGGCAGTTGATTCTGCGGGAGATTGATTGCCGGTAGCACTTGGTATAATCACTGTTCCGTTAGCATCATTACGCACAAAGAATAAGTCGGTGCCATAGAAAGCATCGTATTGCACCGAAAGATTGTTTTGCGGTGCTGATTCTAGCGCTGCAACCCGAGCTGTTAATGCATTTAGCGCCGCTTGCATGGCGGTTATGCGCGCATCGTTGTCATTTACTGCATTGGCAGTAGCGGAAAAATTCGCATTAACTTGCGCAGCTCTTGCGGGCGTATTGGCTTGAAATTCGTTTGGTATGGTTAATTCACTGGCATGAGTAAATGTCATATAACCGAGCGCGGAGGCTGCCATTACTATTGTGTGTTTAGTAAATTTCGTTGCAAACATCAGCTCCACTCCCCTTGGTCCCAATTCATTTCATCCCAGTTAGTTGCGGTGGGTGCTGGTGTCTCGTTGGATTTTGAGCTGCCGCCGCCGCAACTGCTAAGCAACAGAGCAAAAATGATTAAAAAAACTCGTTTCATATTCCTATCCCTCTTGTTTATCAGCGCGGCTTAGTTTTCCCTACAGCTGTTCACAGAACCGACGCTATCGCACATAACTTATCACGTTGTGAGTTTTGAAAACAGGCCGCATTTAACATTCGCGAGGTGAAAATTGATCAATTTTGACTCGAAAAGTTAGTGGTTAGAATCTGCGGAATAAATAAAATTGAACCAAAGAAACTGGCGGGTGCGGCTCGGCCCGCACCTAGAATATGATTTTAAAAAGCCATTGATTGACCAGACGAGAGGGATAACTAAGCTTTCTTTACAAACTCAGATTTTAACATCATGTTGCCAGCACCATCGACTTTACAATCTAGATCATGATCGCCATCCACTAGGCGTTTAATCACGGCTTTGGTCCCGACTTTTAACACCGTCGAGGAGCCTTTAACTTTTAAGTCTTTGATTAGTGTAATCTTATCGCCTTCTAGCAAACTATTTCCATTACTGTCACGAATCGATAGTTGGTCTTCTTCTTCTGCAACGCTTGGATCCCATTCGTGTGCACACTCGGGACAAATAATCATGGTTTGGTCGCGATAGGTAAATTCGGAGGCGCACTTAGGACAACTAGGTAAAACTTCGTTCATGTTGGTTCTCATTAATTGCAAAAACGCGCAGTATACTCTTGTTCTAGTCATTGGTTAAGGGTGAAAGCGGTGAGCTCACCAAAGCGAGCTCACCGATATCTTTTTTTACGGTGAACAAAGCCTAGAGAAAACTTTGTTGGTCACCGTTTAGAACCGTTTTTATAGTTGTCAGAATTACAAAGTATCGACATTTAAAAAGTCTTCAAAATGCGGATCTCCGGTGGTGTTGTTAAAACCATCGGTGCTTTCAGCTCTTTGCAATAGCGCATTGCGCGCGTTAATAAACGCGGTTCCATTAGCCGGTTGTGGTGTACTGGCTAAAAAGAGGGCTACTGCACCTGCTACATGAGGCGAGGCCATTGATGTACCACTCATTGTGGTGGTACCACCACCGGCACGTAAAGATAAAATATTGCCACCGGGTGCCGCAATCGTAATCGGTGCAGATAGGTTGTTGGTCCATGTCGCAGCCCCATCCCCCCAGTTAGAAAAACTATTCCAGTCATCACCTTCTCGAACAGAGCTAACCGTTATTACCGTATCGGAGTAACCGGCTGGCGTATAGTTTTCGGCATCGGCACCCGAGTTTCCGGCCGCAACGACCACCACGACACCGGCATTGCGCGCATTACAAATGGCTTCATGATAGGCGTCATTTCCAACGAAGCCCGCGTTAGTACAACTTCCAGTGACACTGCCACTACCGCCAATAGACATATTAACAACCGCCGCTTCTTGGCGCTGACTTACTTCCGCTGTTACCCAGTCTAACGCGGCAATGGTGCTGCTATTCGGGCATGACCCCCGGCTGGTACAAATCTTGGCGGCATGGAGCGTCACTTGACTGGCAACGCCAATCACATCTTGTTGGTTATCCAGTGCCGCAATTGTGCCCGCAACATGAGTACCATGACCGTGATCATCATCCCATGGCGTATTGCAGCTTGGCCCTTTACATGACTCAAATGCCATTCCCGAGGTGACAGACAAATCACCATGATCGCTATCGATCCCTGTGTCTAAAACATACACATGTACGCCAGCGCCTTCATTATTGTTGCGAGTTGCACCAATGCGCTCAATGCCCCATGGTGTCTGTTGAGGATCGGGCGCTCCACTTCCACCACCAGGTTTACCTTTATTAACCGTTTTAACTTCATCAAACATGACGGCTGCCACTTTGGGATGACGACGTAAAATAGTTAGGCGCTGTTCACTGATCGTCGCAGAAAAGCCGAAAAACGCTGTTCCATAGCTATGTTTTACCGAACCAACGCCTAATCCGGCGGCAATATTTTGCGCATTACGTCGGTTTTCTTGGTGACCGTTGACTGCATACTCCGGCTTTAATTTTACAATGACATCGAAGTGCGCGGTAGGATTACCAGCCTCTACAGAATTGTTACATAGCGCTATTAACGTAGCCGCAGCTAACGTTGTTAATGATTTATTCATGGGTGCTCCCTTGTATGGTTTTTTGTTATTCGCAGGGTATTTCTAGATGGTTAAACGTCCCTTACCTAACCGACTCATTGGGTGTGTATACCAAAGAAGAATTGACCGTGGTGTAAGCGGCCTTGGTACGAGTCAGTTAGGTAAGTGCCTATCTGGCTGGACTGGCCAAAATATACGAATTGTCCGCTCGGGCGCCTAGCCGAATAACGACAACTTTTAGTGAGACAACGACAAAAATAAAAAATATTCACCGGTAGTGCTGAGTATTTTTCACCTTGATTCAAGCAGAGATTCGATGATAGTAATTAAAAATAATCGTCGATTTTCGGTTAAATGGCAATCAAAAATCGCTATCTTGCGATAAAATGCAAATTCCTTGTAAGAACAATGTTTGCCGGTTGACTCAGCCAGCGCGTTAGTTTCTTGTGATTCAACAGGATCACAAAATTCGTTAGCGCATTATTTGGAACTCTCTAACATTGATAAGGAATTATTTATGAAAAAACTACTGCTTTGGAGTGCGGCGGCATTCACCCTTGCGGGATACAGCCTACCTAGCACTGCAGAAACTCAAACCTTTGAAATTAACTATCCCAGCACTAATGCGCAACCGCTATACCCGAATTTAAATCTTAATTCGGTGAGCAGTATTAAGTTGGTCGTGGATCGTAACCAACAGAATCCTGAGGGAAGCATTCGTCGGTTAGATATCGATTTTGAAAATGCAACCGATCTAACCGTGACCAACTTTAGTCGAGAATATGATCGTCATGTCGCAACTATCAACGGTGCGTGGGTATATCGAAAACTAGGTGTAGAGTTGGTCAGCAACGGCCCTATTTCTGAGAACTCTGATATTAATATCCGTCTTTATGTTATCGAAATGGACAGTGTACTGAATAGTCCAGGAGAAACCTTTGGTCCGGATATTTTAACGGTTAATGGTCCTTTGATGAATACATCACCCAACCCTATTGCAGATGTTACCTCAATGGTTGTTAACGGCAAACGTTTAACGTTGCGCCTGCTTAAGCGCCCGGAAAGTGGTATGAATGGTGAAGGTTTTGTTGTAAATGCCCAGTGGCTAGGTAACGGTGATCGGACGCTGTATTTAAACACACCGATTGCTCCACCTGAGTATGCGAACTTCGCTGCCGTTGGTTTTAATCTAGAGTCGGTTACTTTGCCTGATGGAAACGTTGATTATCAAATTCAAGTTCGCTATGAAGATCAATGGGGCACTTCATTCGTTAATGGTTTTGAGCCATTAAAACCGCTTCTTGATATGGTATATCCACCACAGCCATAATTGGTTAACTGCACCCAGCATCTGCTCGGTGCAGTTTTTTAATCGCAATTATTCATTTCCGCGGGCAAGTCGATAAGCAGTACCAACCCCTAGAAATAAAAATATTAAATCGATAGCCCCAAAATTTTCTTTCATAAGATCAGTGGTTGAAAGTACTTCGGGAATAGTTGCAAACACGCTGGCATGCCACTGTTCAAATGTCATGTTATTTTGATTCAGCTGCTCAAGTCGTGACGCTACGTTGTCACGAAAGAAAGCAATGTCGGCGTCTCCCATATCACTTACTTGATTAGCGTCAGTGTATCCCCATTCAAAAATGAGAACTTTTAACTTTTCGTCATCATATTTAACTTGCTCATACTCTTGGGCGAACAGCTTTTCTTGCTCATAGTCGGATCTAAACTCTTCGGTAAACTCAGTGCCAAACCCTAGAAACTCTTGTTGCCAAGTCTCTTTTAACGAGTCATAGGCCATGTACTTACCCGCAAAAATAGCTACGACGGCAAGCACACCACAAATAATTCCGATGGTTTGGCCGCGCGCATCAAACATTAACGCTGCGACACCAATCAAACCGCCGATCCCCCAAGCGATATAACCAAGTTCAACTTCAAAGGCAATTGCAATGCCTTGCCAAACAAACGCACCAATAACAGTCGCGACCACGGCGGCAATGATGGCAGCTATATTTATCTCGTCATTATCGATAATCACCGAGGCTTCACTGGAAGCGCCCTCTTCCTCGGCTTCGCTTAACTGAGAAACTGTTTCTGGTACAGGCTTATTGTCCATTGGTTCAAGCGACAGGTTCGCAGGCATTGGTTGCTGCGCTTGATGCTTGGCATACTTCGCAAAAATAATCCCGCAGTCGTCGCATTCGACAGGATTACTTTGCACACTGGCACATTTAGGACATGTGATCGAAGCGGGTTGTTTGCTTGCTTTTTCAGCTTGCTGTTTAAGCGCCTGTTCACGTTGCGCCTGCTCTTTTTGTTTAATTTCTTCTTCAGTCGGCACTAATGATAAACCACTTAGCATGGTAGCAGCGGCGGCAACTGGCTTTAGCTCAATCGATGCACCAAGTTTTTCCAAAATCGATTTATATTGATAGGCCGTTTTATGATCAATATCACGCTTAAGGGTATGGCTTTGCCCCGAAAATAAGCGCTCAGCCTTTTCTGGCGTTAATTTGAATTTAGCTGCAAGGGCTTGTTTAACGTTCGTTATTTCAAATCCGTCGAGAATTACGCCGCTAAAAATAACATGATAGTTATTCATCTTTATTTCCCTTAATAAAAATTAGTCCACATCTTTTTGTTTTACACGACTTTTTTAATCTTTACTTGCCAGATTCACCATTAAATTTCGCCAACAGACAGAACCATTGCAATCGTCGTGAGTAGCATCCAGATTCAATTCGGCTGTCGATCATAGATAACCAGCAAATCTCAATAAGGGATGCTTGAGCACGATTTTAACATGCTGCAGTTGAGAATACACCAATTAACCCGGTTGCAATGGCATTAAAGCGTGTAGACTAAAACAACCTGCGACGGCTAATCAGGCTAGCGAGCTGAACCCGCTAGCTAATTTACCACTATTGATTGCTTCCTGTTTTGGGTTTACAGCCGCGATCACCTACTGGGCAGCCATTAGTGGGTGGGCCACAACCGTCTCTCTCACAACTGTCATTAGCATTGAATTGATAGCGCACAAAAATATCACCATAAGGCCGATTTTGACTATCGATGCTACGGCAGATTTCTTCGAACTTGGTGGTGAAACAAAACGATTGCGCTGGATTATAGTTTATCAAGGTAAGCAAATTACCGCTCTTGTCGAAGTAAGAAAAACGAGACTGAGCATGGAAGAAATTCCACTTTGCCTCGCCTTTAGTAATCGGCTGCTGAATTAGGTTTATAAAGTAACCATCGGATGTTAGTACTTCAACCGCTAAAGGTCCTTCAATGAAGTGAAACGGATTGAGGTTCATGCTACGTAATTCATCGTTCAGCACCTGGCTAATCGTTAACGCGTAAGCCGAGTCGTAAGCCCATCGAGGGTAAATGTTTTCTAGATATACTTTATTCCAGTAGCCCGTAATTGAGCGTGACGAACCTAAATAATAATCATACTCAAAGGTCAGGGTGAGCCAGTTTGCACCAGTAAAATACGCATCTAAATCATTTTCATCCTGCGGTGAATTCAGAGTTAATCGTACATCGGCGGTAACTCTAGATGGAGCGCCAAAAGGCCCAGATTCACTACGCCAACGTGCGGCGACGGTTTGCATCTTACCGCGCTCAAGATCCACCAAAACATATCGAGTGGGTAATAAATGAGCCGCATTCGGATCATAGGGTAGGTTTTGTTCAAAATGCTGGCGAGCTTTGGTAATAAAATCGGTAGATGTATAACAATTAGCACAATTTAAATAGTAGGTGCCTTTTAAGTAAGCATCAGCTTTAACGGCCACTGCCGCCAATAAAATAACGGCTAAAATGGTAAATCTCATGAGGTCCCTCGTCTTAGCAAATAATAAGCGCAAGCGGACTATATCAAATCGCAGAAACAAATAGGATTAATAAATTGAGAAATGTGAATTGTTACCCTAACTAAGTTGCGAACAAATTGGTTTACATCGATTGAATTTGGCGCTTGCGAAACGCAAGCGCCTTATGTTGACTTAGACTTTAAATTCTTTGGTCTCTGACATAAGGGACTCAGCCACACTGGATAAATCATTGGCGGAATTTGCGATATTGTCTGAGCTTTCAGCGAGTTCAATACTAGCACTGGCTAAGGATTCAATACTGTTCTTAATTTTGGCCATTTCACCGGCTTGAGTATCGCCCGATTTGGCTACTTTTTTGTTCACTTCAGTTAACGTTGCAATGTTATTGAGCAATTCATTTAAGGTGGTATTAACAGTTGCCACTAAGTGAATGCCGCCTTGTGCTGATACCGACGCACGATTCATCGAGTCGACCGAATGTTCAGCGGCGGTGGTTAAGCGCGCGATTTGCTCTTGAATGGTCACCGTACTTTCTTGAGTTTTTGACGCCAGATTGCGTACTTCGTCCGCGACCACAGCAAAACCACGACCATATTCTCCAGCGCGCGCTGCTTCAATGGCGGCATTTAGTGCTAATAAATTGGTTTGATCGGCAATCGAGTTGATAACACTTAACACATCTTCAATGCTTTTAACCTCTTCTTGCAGTTTTGACAAAGTCGACGACGAGCCGGTGACTTCTTCTACTAACTGCCGAATATTATTTTCAGCTAATGCCGCGCGTTCAGTATTCACTTTTGTCGTATCACGAGACACGTCGGTATTTTCTAGTGCTTCAATGGTGAGCGCCTGGTTCTCTTCAACCAGCGACATAATGGCACTAATCGCCTGACTGATTTGTTGGGTTTGATTGTTTTGTTCTTTATTCGCGTAACTGGTTTGTTCTGTGGTTGCGCCAAGTTCAGTACTCGCCGCTGCAATGGTATCAATCGAGGCTTTTACGTTGCTCATAATTTTTTGTAAGCGACTAACAAAACTATTAAACCCCGAGCCCACCTGATCAAGCTCAGCAATACCAAACTTACGAATACGTTGCGTAAGGTCTGCTTCACCTTGAGCCATTTCATTGAGGCGCCGGCCCAACAAGTTGATCGGTTTAGTTAACGAGCGGCTCATTAAAAATGCAATGATAGATGCAATGATGATCATTACAACCGCTTCGAGAATTACTTCAGTGAACAACGTATCTTTTAACTGTTGGAGCGAAGCAAAAGCTTCTGCTTCATCGATTTCAGAAAGAATCGCCCATTGATGCGGTCCAAATTGTACTGGTCCATAAGAGGAAGCAACTGGTACCTGCCGATAGTCGAGTACGATATCAAAACCACTATTACCCTTTAGTGCGGCGTTAGCGGCAGTCGAATCGACACGTTGATTTGAAATACTGGTTCCACGACTTTTTATTTGTTCTATTCCGGGTACATTATTCTGCGCCAATGCAGAAAAATAACCAGTGGGATCTTCAATAAAAAACCGACTTTCGTTGCGTAACTTATTATCGGCTCCTACTAAATATATTTCACCGCTATCGCCAAAACCTTGTTCACGCCATTTTTGATCCACTGTCATTAAATTATTAATCACGTTAATTGGCATTTGAAAAATCAATACACCAACGCGCTCTGATCCGGAGAAGATTGGAGTTGCCATAAAGCTGGCAGGGGCGTTATACGAAGGTAGGTACTCAGCGAAGTCAGTGAGGGATATATCTCCCCTACTCAGCTTTTTGGCTTGACGGTATGCATCCGCAATTCCCGAGCTATTAAAAGGACCGGTCTCTAAGTTTGTCGCATAGTCAATTTCTTTAAAAACACTGTAAACAATATGATTATTTTTAGTATCGACAATAAAAATATCGTAATAACTAAAGCTATCTAGAAAATGGTGCAAACGTCCATGGTATTTCTGATGAGCTTGGTCATATTGATTAACATCTGGTCGCGCTGAAAATTTGTCTTTTTCGCCCAGTGGATAGCTGTTATCTTGAATATAGCCTTGTTGAAAATGCTTTGCTATTGGCGATAATCGGTTAAACAATCCATTCACATCGACGCTAGTGGTATTGAGTGAATTAAATTTGTTCTTAAAAGCATTTTGGTAGTATTGGCTTAAAGTACTGGCGTTGCTCGCAGACTCGCGCTCGAATGCTGCCGAAAACTCTTGAGCCGCATTCACAATAAAAGGATCGGCAGCCAAATCGACAATTTGTAATTCAATGGTATGAATATAATTTTCAATGCGGCCAGTTAATTGTGCACGTTTGGCATCAAGATCTTTTTGTGTTTGCGCTTCGATATTGGCTTTCAGCAAGCTCTGCGCCGATAAAAACTCAAGCGTGGATACCGTTACGATAACAAAACTTACCAACAGAATAATTAACAACAATAAACGATTTCTTAACGACATATTTAACCAGTACTCTTGTTGCAGTCGCGAGACTACTTTTACCTATTTTAACGAGATTGCGTCGGCGAAAGCTTTAGTCTGCCGAGAGCGATCCAATTAATTCCAACTTGCTTACCTACTCGCCATACCAACAAGCACTGGTGTGAGGCATTCTTGCTCGCAAGCTTAACTTCGCCTAACCTTAATTAGAAGTTAAAGATCAAACGACTTTCCAATTTGAAATACTAAGGTTTCATCATCATCGAGGTCACTATTACTAACGATGAGTGCAATTCCAGTATCAAATTCACCAATAGTAAATCCGTAGCCAAGCTCTAGATAGGAGCCTTCAATATCACCAGACCAATTACCAAGCTTGATACTAAAAGCATCAACCGTGTAAGTCGCGAGCAAAAAGGTATAGTCTTGCTCAGGTATTGCAAGGCCAAGGTCTTCTGAACGAGTTCCTACTGCAGCGTCTAATTTGAATGATTGAAATCCAAATCCTAGATTTACTTCATTGTACTCAGAGTCAAAGTCGCCACTGTATTGGTAGCTGGTTGCTCCGAGTGACAACTCAACTTTATCGAGCTGCCAGTTGTGGCCAAAATAGAGGTCGACTTCTAGACCATCATTAACGTCAGCCGCCCAACTGCCGGCATACCAGCCCCCATTTTCATAATCGACTCCGCCATAAGCTGAAGCATCGGTTGTTTGCGCGACACCACGAAAGTGATACTCAGACATGAGACCAAAATTACTCGACCACTTGCCTTCTGCGGCCAACCCGGTTGATAGCACCATGACCAACAGTAGCTTAATGACTGGTAACGATTTCATATTTTGGCCTCTAAATTTATTAAACTTAAAAAACTATGGCACACAATTATTGGTTGTCAATTAAACAACCCTATTAGTTTTACCCACTAACCTTCTGTTTTTTTTGTTAAAAATGGTTCTTTTGAGGTTAACTTTGCAATAAAGTCAATGAGTCTCGGTAAGCGCCTTGCTAATTAAGTCCAGTTAGCTTCGACAATTTTTTAACAGTGGCTTATCAATTGCCCCGAGTGAACTAAATTGACGGTTAACTCGGAGATCACTCGGTAGACTTTACTTATTTGATTGGTGCGCCCGGCAGGAGTCGGTGGTCCGACACTTCGGCCTGCGGCCGCTTAGGTCGTTAACGATTTTTAGTTGGTGCTCACGGCAGGAGTACAAGGTACGACACTACGGCCAGCCGCCGCT
>JABXHQ010000101.1 GCA_013373545.1 Gammaproteobacteria bacterium | reverse complement strand
GGAGCTTATTAGCAATATTTTTTATTCGCTCGATGAGTATTATACCGCTTGGCGTGGCGCCGGAAACAAGTGGTGTATTCAGCAGTATGGTAATACCTGGCGCAATCGAGCGCGCGAAGCCTACTCACAATATAATGGGGGGCCGAGCGCGTCCTGTCGTTGGACTAACCCGAATCATCGTTGGGCGCGAAATGATATTGGATTCGCGCAAAAGTATGATGGCAAAGCTTGGGAGGCGTATGTCGCAAACCAACAGCAAGCCTCAACAATCAATGTCGTTTGCTTGGCGAATGGCGGCAGTCACTGTCCACCCGGCGGTGGCCCTGATACGTCGGACTGGTATCAAAAACTTATTCAAACGCATGATGGTCAGGCTTGTGTATTTGATGGCGAACAATTGCATTGTGTTGCCGATCTTCGACACTCCGCCTGTTTGGTGAGTGTCGGGCAGTTTAACTCGAATAATGTTTTACGTTTAGACGAAGCCGATACCGCTGGCATCAGTCAAAAACGTTACGATCCACACACTTTGTGTTTTGATAACGTGGCGGGTCTTATTCGTGTAGGCGGCTTTGTAACAACATTAAAACAGAACAAATTAAGACAAACACCAAACGGTGAATATATTCGTGATATTGAGCCGGGTGCACAATTACAAGTTGAAGATATAGTCGTATTTGATAATCAAGCTCTAAAACGTTTTTATCGAGTAACGCTTGATGGACAAAGTGGTTATCTATGGGGGGGAAGCCAAACCGACTATAAAGAGTGGTTAACACCTTCTGAACTGCGACCTGACAACTATCCGATCCCGAGTGTTAATGACTGGGTTGAAGTTCAAGTGGATCGGTTAAATTTGCGTCGAACGCCGGGTGGAGAAATTGCAACCGTCTTAACGCAAGGAACGCCTCTGCTGGTTAAAGGTTTAGTAACGCAAGGAAACGAAAATCAAGTGTACTTGCATGTATTACATAACCAGCGCTCAGGCTATATCTACGCTGGTTATCAGTTACCGAATTCAACACTGGCTTATTGGGTTAAGCCGACCGCACCAAATAATGATGCACAGGCTGCGTTTTGTCCCGATGGCTCGCAATATGATGCAACTTTGATGGTGTGTCGCAATCAACGCGACAGCTTCGGACCTTTCTCGCGCGCGATGCTTGAACGTTGTTCTGCATGGGGAGGAGGCGCTGCCTGTGAAGCTACTTTTGCTGTCAGTATTAATGGCGTTGCAACGCAATTACCGCGTTGGTCGACGGATTGGTTCTATGCAATCCGCGAAAATCGTGCGTGTCCGCTCGGTACTTGGCGAGACCTATCTTATGGCAATCATTGCGTGGAAAAAAATTCGCAAGGCATTATCACTGATGTTTATGGGCCTTTTGATAGCACTATGGTGTCACGTTGCTTGACCAGCGGTGGTGGGCAGGCATGCTACTTTAACCGATGGTCTGCGGCCGGTTTTCGCGCTTGGCGACACAGCAATTAAAGTGAGGAGGCATTATGCAACGCTATGGATTATTGATCACTTTAGTGCTGTTCTTGTTGATTGGATGGTGGTTAGCTAGTGATCGCATGGTTGAGCTCTCTAGTAGTCCGGACGCCGATCCGCAAGTTGCATTTACACACGACGTGAATATTTCGAGTCAGGTAATTGCCAGCAGCACGATCAACAGTGGCTCGAATTATGCGCGCGAGGTGCAGGACAAACTCGACACTTTATTGGCTTGTGCAAGCTCTGAGCAATGTAACTATCCGCAAACCGATCCTAAGTCATATCATTATGCAGTAAGTGCAGCCATGATTGAGCTATTGAATCAAGCCGAGCAAGAGGTTGCCAAAGGGCGATTAACGGAGGATGACTTAAGAGAGTTTGCGCATCGACTTACTCGTGTTCGAGAAGGTCATGTGCAGGCGGCGGCGATTCAAGTACTCACGAAATTAACCTTAGCGGATGAAACCTTAACAACGGTTACCGACGCATTAGCGGATACTTTTGATGCGGTATTATTGGAAAAGTCGTTGCCGCTATTGACGCGTTATCATCAGCAAGGTTATCGCCAAGCAGTCGATAATTTGCTCACCTCGCAATTAACCACTGGTGGACACTTTGCAAGACAAACCTTAAGCGCGCGTATCTTAGTATTTATTAATCAAGATAATGAAACGTTATATCAGTCGGCTTTACAACAATTACCCAGTCACTCGCTGGTCCATACTCAGTTAAGCCAGGCCTTGCGCGAATTTCATCAACTGCAAACGGGAGGTTAATATGACTCTCCCGCCGAGTAAATTGTTTAGTGCAGTCTTATTATTGATCGCGATACTAGTGGCGAGCTTTTTATTTTTGCAGCCTTCGCCGCACGAAAAGCCCGCCGCATTACCGAGTAATGATGTGGCTCATCAATCGTCCGATAGAGCAAGCGGTAGTACTTTAAGCGATACGACTTCAAACCAATCAGTTGCAAACAACAAGGTTTTAAACCATACCGAAAACCGAGCTGCTGAAGACACGACTTCCACTTTAGATACAAACTTAGTTAATCAGCATGATTGGTGGTTTGAAGCGCCTACTCTAGTATCGCAGCAGCTTTTTAATAAGTCATACACCGCCATTGATATGGACGTGAGTTGTGATCAGCATAGTGGACTGCAGCAAAGTCGATCGTTGGAGGAGAATTTAGCTGAGTATGCCCAAGTCGATCTGCAACAACGCTATCAAGAAGATCTATTTTACTTCTCGCTTACTCAGTTTTGGCGTTTAGGCGATTATGCCTATCAGTTTGTGGCGATATGGGAGCGTGATATGCCGGCACTTTATCGTTATGAGTTTTATCGTAGCCGCGACCATAGCTTTAACCAGAATGTCGAAGCGCTCGATATTCCAATGGCAATTCCAGCTGTCAAAGATGTGCTGGCGACGAATGCCTTGGTCGAGCAATTGTTAATGCATTATCAGCAACAAGGTGCCAGTCTTGGCGCTCGAATTCTTGAGTCAAGTTTAAATGATCCTAGTGGCGACCATCAATTGACGTTGGTAAACAGTCAAGTTCAAAGATGGGCATCCGCTCGTTTTACTTGTTCTGCTCGTCATCGATCAACGCGTGCCTTTTGTCATTGTGAAATGGAGAACAATCATGAATAAATTATTAATGTTGAGCGCGTTAATTCTCGCGCAAAACTTACTAGCCGAAGACTTATTAATCACTCATGACACTTATTTAAAAAGCACGAAGGCACAGTCATCGGAACTTAGTGCGCAACAAAAATGTGAACTACCGACTAACACATTGATAAGCGTGGATACTTTGCAAGTAGACGGCAATCATTTTCAGGTTGAATTGCAAAATGAACCGCAAGATTGTGGTTTAACTTCCGGATATTTATATCAGCCGCATGTCACTCGAGCGACCAAATTGATTACCATCACTCAACCTACCGTATTTAAACAGCAGAGGGTTGATTCCTCACAGTTACCGGCGGACCAAAAATGTGATGTGATGCCTGGGGTTTATGCGGCGCAAAGTGATATTGCCAGTGCGCAGCAAGGACATTACGCATTAAACTTACGTTCGTTTACACCAAATTGTCATTTCAGTGCGGGGTATTTTTGGGAAGGGCATGCGCAGCTCGGTGCGATGGCTGTGCAAGTCACCGGAGAAACTTATTTTAAAAAGCAGCCGCTTCAGTCATCACAATTACCGGCCTCTGATAAATGCACAATGTTACCGGCGTTGTATATTCTAGGTACTGATGCTACCACTGCCGGCGACACTCATTATCAAGTGACTTTGGCGGCGACGTTACCTGGTTGCAATTTTCAAACAGGGTATGTGTATTTTGATCATACCCACCTGAAACAACCTTACGTAGAACCTCCGGCTCCGCAATGGAGCTTTCCTCTTCCGGGCGGCTATTATACCAGTGGGTGGTGCCAGTGCCGCAATATTGGCACTAGCCCTCATATTGGCCAAGACATTTCTCGCGCTGGTACTAAGAAGGCGGTTGCGGTGCAAAAAGGTCGTGTGACCAGTACGTCGTTTAGTTCAAGTTGTGGATACATCTCCTATGTTGAAGATGACTTTGGTACCTTGTGGCGTTATGTGCATTTGAATCGACCGGCGCTTAACGATGGGGCACGAGTACAAGCAGGGCAACACTTAGCTTATATTTCGCAGTATCCAAAATCGGGCTGCGGAAGTGGTGCCCATTTGCACTTTGAACGTCGTAGTGCAGGTTACTTTAATGACCGTAGCACTGGGAAGAGTTGTCAAAACGGCTACCGTAGCTGCTACTATGATCCGATTAAACCCTGGCGTTCGAACTTTAGTCAAAACAAGGTTGGTCAAGCGGTGGCGACTGGCGCTGCTAACTGGCAAGAAACTCTAAATCTTAAGCCGCGTCAATGCAAAGTGGCTGTAACCGATTTAGCCGCCGTTAAACGCGCACGTTTGGCACAATATCCAGTTAAGCAAGATAATCAAGTATCGGTAACGTTTGCTAAACAGCTGCGTTCCAATGCACCGAACGTACTCGTCGCAAGCGCACAAATTAATAACAATGAAGCCAACCTGTGTCATGGCCAACGCTGCCTAACACAATGGCAACTCGTAGCTGAGCAAGCCAGTGGTGAGTTGACCTCAATCTTTTTTCATAATCGTGTTCGCAACATCGCCTTAGTTCGTTTAGCCGAGGAACAGTTTTGTTTACCGAATGATGTAATGCGTTACTGGATGCTACTGAAAGACAACAATGGACAACAGTGGCGGATTGAGATCGCAGAGTAGTTATGTAACCGCTAGAAATCTAAGCGGGGCGTTACTTAATGCTCCGCTTGATGGGTCATGCTCGAGAATCGGCTCGTTACGGCGGCTCACAAAAGTTAATCTCGGAATGCGCGGTCAAAATTTTCTCAAGGGTAGTATCAAGCTTTTGCTGCTCAGCCATTAATGGACTACGACCCAGCTTCCATCGCAGCTTTTCAATGACTCGCCAGAAAGGTATTTCAAGTTCGCCAAACACCTGCCAGATAATGTTGTTAGCGTCGGGTGGCTTGGCCATGCTACTGGCCAGTATTTCCTCGCTGATAATATTAGAGCAGCCAACCCATAAATAGTATCCCTTTGAATTTAGAAGCACACACCATCCCCAGTCCTCCGCTAGTACCTTTGGTTGATAGTTATGACATTTGAGTTCGGTGGCGAGCCAGTTGGCAAGTGACTCACCGAAGTAGCCTGGGTTGGTCGCTAAATCTTCGTCGTATCGAATGCTAAACGCATTGGATCGAAATGAATAAATTGTTCCTTGTTTCATGATTCATCCATTAGTTTAAGAATTGTCCGTTAAAATAATTGGTTAGTCTTTTATCTTCCAAGGCGGGTTTTTTCGGTTTTCCCCCGCCCAATAGAGCTTAATTCGATTTCCAGATGGGTCGAATAAAATAGCTTCTCGCCATAGATAGCGCTCATCAGTGGGTTCTTGTGCGAAGCTTATACCGCGTGCTTTTAACTCGTTAACCCAGTGATCGAGCACTGCACTTTCAAAATAGACAGTTGCGCCATTATTGAAGTTATCGAGATCTAACGCGAGAGAGAAAGTAGCATCACCCTCTGGACATTCAAACCGAGCATATTGATCCGACCTTACAATAAGCTTAAACCCCAGCCGCTGATAAAAATCGATGGCGATTGCTAAATCACGAACCGGCAACGTTACTTGATTAAGATTCAATAAGAGATCCTTTTTTGTTTATTATGGCTCAAAAGTTTGATTGCAGTTTAAACAATGCACCTGATGCTTAATGGAGCAAAATGGCAGCTGCAATAAAATGATGCTGAGTAAGCCGAGCTTTTTTCCTTTAACTCGATATTCAATCTGTGAGCTGCCACATTCTTTGCACACCTCAGGTTCTAGGTCTTGTTGGTTAATTAGGTTTGCAGAAAATTCGCTTTTTAGCAACTCAGTTGCAGCCACTTGGTGCTCTGGCGGCACCTGAATTTTAACCCCGCCAAGGGCGTCTGAGTAAAGCCACTGCATATTGATAGTATGCTCATCGGCCACGATAACGGGAATGCCTTCTGATTCAAGCAGGGCTCTCGCCACATGGGCTTCATGTGGAAAACTAAAACTTGCAATGGAAACTAACATGTTCGTCTAATTCGTTTTTAAATTGAACGAATAGTGAAATCATATTCTATATAAAGGCGTAGCTCGGATACGCCTGCCCGTTCCCATTGTAGTGCTTGACTTAGTCCATTAACTTCAGCTTTATAATTATTGCCAAAAATAGTTTGGGTCTGCTGTAATGATTCAGCGATTAACTGCAATAGCTCTGTTCGATACTTTTCTGGGTTAACAATGCTAAGTACGATTTCGCCGTCTCGATCGATTTCGGTTCTTCCATTGAGTTTAATATCCTCGATAAAATCATTGAGGCGTCGAATGATTTTTGGTGTTTCTTGTGACTTTTCAATCGGCGTTTTAATAAAAAGATACACAATGGATGTATCTTTTCGCTTTCCCTCAAAAATATCTAAGGTTAAATTATTAACGTCTATCGGAAAAATAACATCTTTACCGACGCCAAGTTCGATGGCTTTTTGCCGGGAGCTTGCAGCGATGATATTACGAACCGTTTGTTCAAGTTCTTGTTCTCGTTGTACCGCGTCGCGTGAGTCATTGAGCAGTGCTATGCGCTGAACCAAAAAATCTGCAGGCTTAACTAGCGTGATGGCGGGGGCATCATACATATCAATTCGCGAGCCTGTAATCACGATCTTCTCGGTGAGATCGCTGCTGAAAGTAGAAAGTGAACTCAATAGCATAGCGCCAAGAATGAATTGTCGGTACATTTTTTATATTCCCTTATTCTGAGCAGTGGCTGCCAATATAACAACATCCAACAGGTTCGTCGATGCTTGGCATTGTGATACGGGCGAGTACTATTGAAGGCATAAAAGTTTACGGCATAGCCAGCATTTTTAGGCTAAGCTTAGCAAGGCAGGTGGTAGAAAGATGGAACTTTATAATAATGAAATCAGTCGCTTATAAAATTATTATCCTTTGGTGTGCAGCGCTCAGTGGACTGTTGGCACTGAGTACGTATTCTGAATCTGAAGCCCTAGCTAGCCACACTCAGCAGCTACAGTCCTATTACTTGCAGCAACAGGCGGAAGTGCACCGGGTTCTGCGTCGAGCGTCTTTTAGCGACATTAATGGTCGCCGTGATGCAATGGGCGAGTTAAGCCTGCTTAGCGGGGTTGTCGCTTTAGAGCTGCGGCACAATGGCGAAGTGATGGAAAGTATTGGCTCGCTACGCGAGGATGACTTTTTGATGCTAGCATTGGTGCCGATTAATAGTGCCGAGCTTGCTGAGCTGACCATTCACATTGCCCTTACTGAACTGCCGAGCGAGTCAAGCTTTTCATATTTCTTTTTGCTGTTACTGGCTATTCTTATTGGCGCGATTGCCGCGACTTTGTATATATTAGTGCCGTTGTTTCACTTGGAAGAGAAGGCCGAGTCAATTCTAACCGGCGACTTTGACCCTGAACACTTTTCTCCAAGTGATGAGCATCCACTAACGTCTGAATTGGCGATCAATCTATTACTCAATGAACATCACTTTAGCCGTCAGCAGCAAACTGAACTATCCAATCGACTGCGACGACACTCGTTTGTCGACTCGCTAACAGGCCTTGGTAATCGCGAATATTTTGATGCTGAACTTGAAGTTCATTTGACGGCTGAGGACAACGTAACCGGTGCGGTAGGAATTTTTTCATTTGAACCACTGATGGATTGCTTCCACGATGATCGAGCCATGTTTAATGATTTAATCGTTCAAGTGGGGCAGCGCTTTCTCGAATTATCGAATGAAGAAGACTTATATTGGGTGGCGCGTCGCGGTGATACTGATTTTGCGTGGCTTACTTTGGAAAATTCACCGGACAAGGTTTCGCGTCAATGCTACAAATTGATTAAAGACCTGGCGCGCAGCGTTTTTGACGCAACTGAATTTCAACATCACTTTGTTGATGTCGGAGTTGCTTTCTTTAAATCAGGCGATGCTGCTTATGAAGTACTCGCGAGCGCTGATATGGCATTAAGAAATGCTCAACTTGAAGGCGAGAATAAAGTTAATGTGTTTAAGCCTGATTATTTGACCAAGGATATGATAAAAGGTGGTGTGCGATGGCGCAGCTTTTTGCAAAACAAGCTCGACCGCCGCGAAGTTATATTGTACTTTCAACCGCAAATTAATTCGCTTAATGACGACTTTAATAGTTTCGAGGTGTTGTCTCGAATTGAGGATAATTCAAAAATTATTCCTGCGTCGGTATTTTTACCGATGGCCAGTCGCTGCGGTCTCGCTTCGGAGTTTGATCGGTTAATTGTTGATACCGCGTTAAAGTCATTAACTTTTGGTTCGCAACTTTCCAGCGCAGAACTATCCATTAATTTATTTTCAGATAGTGTGCGTAATGAAAAATTTATTCATTGGCTGGTACAGCGACTTTCAAGCTTACCCGAGCTAAGTGAGCGACTCTATTTTGAAGTTTCTGAATTTGCCATTATGAACGCCGATCAAACCTTCGCTTGGGCCTTAGAGCAAGTGGCTGAGCTCGGTGCTCGTTGGTGCGTCGAAAGTGTTGGGAGTCCGAATGCCGATTTGTCCTATTTACGGCGTTATCCTATCGACCGCTTGAAAATCGGCCACTCAATTGTTCGTCAAATTGACCAACACGAAGAAAAGCAGTTGTTTGTGCAAACTTTAATTACTGCGGCTAATCATGCAGGGGTGATGGTTTGGGCGGAAGGAGTGGAGAGTCAAGATGAATGGGAAACATTGGCAAATTTAGGCGTGACTGGTGGACAAGGATTTTGGTTTGGCGAACCACAGGATAAATTATTGCTGGATGATTCTGTTGAAGTCGATATGGATTAATAAAGCATAAAAAAAGGCTCGCATTGCGAGCCTTTTTAATGAGTAAAAATCGCTTAGAATTTTTGCTCTAATCCTAGACCAAACCAAGAATTATCAGTGCCTGACGCATCTTCAGCTGTAGTATAGAATGCAAACATCTTTGTTTGCTTACCTAATTTGTAATCCCAACCTAAAGAAGTCATTTCTTTATCGATTGCAAGCTCATCGCTTTCACCGGTTTGGAATTTTAAAGTGTGGTCGCCAGTTTTATAAGCAACACTCACTAAAACACCTTCTTCATCAATTGAACCATTGTCGTGTTCGTTGTAGATGGCACCAAGCGTGAAGTCACCAACCTTGTATTGGGTAGTGAAACGAGTGGTTTTAGTGTCAACACCAGAAACATCGCTATCTTGTGCCAAAGCAAAGAACCAAGAGTCATTGGCATACTCAAGAGAGAATGAAGATGCTGAACCAAAATCATTTTCGTCAGTTTCAGCTGCACCTTTACTTGGCGTCATAGAAGCAACTTTTACTTTAAAGCCACCAGCAAATTTAGGTGAGGTGTATTGTGCGAAGTTACTTGCACGAACTTCACCCGCGAATAAGTTTTTAATGTCGCCTTCAAGGTCATTGAACAAGTCAACTTTGCCTTGTGCTTTCTTTAATGGGCTGTCGTGACGACCAACAATGAACTCACCAAAGTTACCCGCAAGACCAACGATTTGATTACGTGCTTTGATGTGATCATCTGAACTGTTTGCTTTATCAACCGGATCAACTTCCCACTCAAGTGTGTAGATAGCTTTTAAAGTATCCGATAATTTTGCCTTACCTTTTAAACCGAAACGTGAAGCGTTACTTTTAACTTCGCTGCCATCTAAGCTGCCGTCGTCAGTCATTTGATAAGTAACGTTAATTTTTCCGTATGGAGTAACGGTAACTTCGTCTGCTAATACACTTCCGGTCATGCCAAGTGCAACGGCTGTAGCAACCGCAGTTCTAATAAGTTTCATAATTTTCTCCCAGTTATAACTTTTGATAGTCGTTTAATACCGAACTGGCGGCAATGTTAAATGAGTAATGTGACAGTTTTATGGCATCTGTCATTTTTTAGCAGCAAAAACAACAAGTACCCCAATCATCTGCTCTTTTAAGCAATTGAGTGGAGTTGCTATTGCCAAGATAGCCTAGGCAAAGGGCTCAATTGCACAAAAAAGCAGCTAAAATAGAGATTGTTTCACTTATGTGACAGTTTTTAGCCTTCGGTGCCACAAGAAGGGCTAAATTCCATTGTGATGAATATAAAAATCCATTAATAAACAATGAGATAGAATGTCGCTAAGTGGTATTAGGTGAATTATGACAGCTTGTCATATTTTTGTCATCTTTAGGCTCTACAATAGGCGCCATCATGATAAATAGACACAATAGATCACAACAATGAGCGAACTAAGTAACGATTACGAAGCTGTCAAAGACCGCGTGAGAGCGCTACTTGATAAGCAAACCGAGGGCGGGCATCACACGCTACGACGGATCAAAGATATGGTGGCCAAACATAGTATCGCGATTGGCGGCGTATCGGTGATTGTTGCGGTAGTGATGATTTTCTTTTATTTGCTGTATGTGGTGTTCCCGATCTTTCGCAGCGCTGAAATTACGCAACAGCAAGTTTATAGTAATGTAGCGCAAGCGCCGCAGCTATGGGGAATGGAAGAATATGGCGAGATTGCCTATCGCCTCGATGATGCCGGCCAGTTAGTGTTCTATCGAGCTGACTCAGGTGCTGTTATTAGCGAAGAAGCTTTACCGCTTACAGCCGACGAGCAGGTAAGCAGCGTGGCTTACGCGAATCGCGAAGAAGCCATCGTCGCTGTCGCTCTGAACTCGGGTCGCGTACTGTTGCCAAAGCTGACCTTCTCAATTTCCTATCCTAATGACCAACGCACTATAACGCCGAGCATTGAATACCCTTTTGGTGAAGAGGGCATCTTGTTGGGCGAGGCGGCGATTGTACACATTGCGGCGGCCAAGAATGAAGAATACTTGAGCCTGGTCGCGGTGGACGAAAACGCTAACTTAGCCTTTCAACGTTTCGAACTGCAAGAGTCTTTCTTAACTGAAGGTCTTGAGTTAGAGCAGCTTACTGAGCAAGCGATTGAGAGTGACTTTAGTGTTGACTATTTAATGCATGATCCCACTGGTCAATGGGTGTACTTAGTTGGAAAAGACGGTTCGCTTCAGAGTTACTGGCTTGAAGACGACGAGTTGCAACCGAATGAGCGCTTATCTTTAGTTGCCCAAGGGGTTAGCGTAACCGATGCGAAGCTACTGCTCGGTGGTATATCGATTTTAGTCGGTGACAGCCAAGGTAACATTGCGCAGTGGTTTCCCGTTCGTGATGACACTAATACTTATCGCTTAACCCGGATCCGCAACTTTGCATTCAGTGAGTCGGCGATTGTAAACATCACGCCAGAAATTCGTCGTAAAGGATTTTACGCGATTGATGCCGAGAAAAACCTCGGTATTTTTTATGCAACTTCGCATCGTGAAGTATTACAAGAGTCTCTTCCTGAATTAACCGACGCATCGGAAATTGTGATCAACCCACGCGGTAATCGCATGTTGGTAACCGCAGGTTCACAAATTGAAGTGTGGTCAGTTGAAAATGAGCACCCAGATTTATCTTGGTCTGCGCTTTGGAGCAAAGTTTGGTACGAAAGCTACCCAGAGCCACAATACACCTACCAATCGTCAGCTTCGACGACCGATTTTGAAGCAAAATTCTCGTTAGTACCATTGAGTTTCGGAACCTTAAAGGCTGCTTTTTACGCCATGTTATTTGCCATGCCATTGGCGATTTGTGGTGCTATTTTTACCGCTTACTTTATGGCACCAAAGATGCGCTCATCAGTTAAACCTGCGATTGAAATTATGGAAGCGTTGCCAACGGTTATTCTTGGTTTCTTAGCTGGACTTTGGTTGGCGCCGGTAATGGAAGAAAATCTGCCGGGTGTATTTATGATCCTTATTTTAATGCCTCTGGCAATCATTGCATTCGGCTTAACTTGGCACTTCTTGCCTTCGCGAATTACTGCTTTGATTCCAGAAGGTTGGCAAGCCGCGCTGCTGGTTCCAGTGATTATATTAATTGCTTGGTTCTGCTTTGCGATTAGCTACCCGGTCGAGAAATTAATGTTTGATGGCAATATGCGCGTTTGGTTGGAATCGATAGGCATCACTTATGATCAACGAAATTCAATGGTCGTGGGGATTGCGATGGGATTTGCGGTTATACCTACCATCTTCTCAATTGCTGAGGATGCAATTTTCAGCGTGCCAAAACATTTATCAAATGGCTCCTTAGCCTTGGGTGCGAGCCCTTGGCAAACCTTAGTTCGAGTGGTTCTGCCCACCGCGAGCCCCGGTATTTTCTCAGCCGTTATGATTGGTCTTGGCCGTGCGGTTGGCGAAACTATGATCGTTCTGATGGCAACTGGGAACACCCCGATCATGGAAGCGAATATCTTTGAAGGTATGCGTACACTGTCGGCGAATATTGCGGTTGAAATGCCCGAGTCAGAAGTTGGCTCATCGCACTATCGTGTACTGTTCTTGGCAGGATTTGTGTTGTTTATCTTTACATTTATTTTTAATACGGTGGCGGAGAATGTGCGCCATCGTTTACGTCGTAAATACGGCTCTCTGTAACGGTTTGAATTAGGCAATGTCGATGAAAGATAAGTTTTTTAAATCTGGCGAGCACTGGGTCTGGTTTAATGCCGGTGCGATAGCGATATCACTTGTAATGGTGGTTAGTTTAGTTTTTTTTATTGCGGTAAAAGGTCTTAGTCATTTTTGGCCAGCGGATATCGTAATTTTTGAAACCAAATTAGCCAATGGCACGATCCAAAAGTCTTTGGGTGAAGTCTATGATGAAGAAACTCCGAAAGGACAAGATCCTGCCGTTGCTAAGCAGATTCTGCTAAAAACCGGCAATCGCGATCTATATGGCTTAGATTTTCGCTGGTTAAAAGCGAAGGAAATCGTAGGTCAATCATCACGCGATGATGTGCTAGTTATTGAGCGCCGTGAATGGGGTAACTTTTATGGTTTCCTTAAAGGGGTAAAATTTGACGGCAAAGAATATTCGCTCGATAACCCTGAGCTGTATGACAAAATGGAAGAGGCAATCGATCGCGCTACGGATATCTATGGTGAAATCAAGGATATCGAAAAAGACGATATCGGTTCGATTAACTACGATCTCGAGCAACTTCGTTTGGAACGCAAGCGTTTACAGCTAGAAGAAAAAGATACGCCGGAAGCGATAGCCGAAATTCGTGCTCAGGAAGACGTTTTAAAAGCTGAGTTTGAAGTACAGCAAGCAAAAATGAATGCCTTATACGACGATGCTAATCGAGATGCGTTGATGGTGGAATCAGTCGATGGCAAGACTTTAACAGTTGTGGCGAGCAATATTGTTATGGCATTCCAACCAAACAATATGGGACCACTTGATAAAGTCGGCCATTATTTCACTAAGATCGGTGAGTTTATTTTCGACGAACCACGTGAAGCGAACACTGAGGGCGGAGTCTTTCCTGCTATCTTTGGTACCGTAATGATGGTTATCTTGATGTCGATTATGGTAACTCCGTTTGGCGTTGTTGCGGCCGTTTACTTACATGAATACGCTAAGCAAGGATTTGTTACGCGCCTTATTCGTATTGCGGTTAACAACCTAGCAGGGGTTCCATCGATTGTTTACGGTGTGTTTGGATTGGGATTCTTTGTCTACTTTTTAGGTGGTAGTATTGATGACTTATTCTATCCAGAAGCGAAGCCCGCCCCGACCTTTGGTACATCGGGTTTGTTATGGGCGTCAATAACATTGGCTTTATTAACTTTGCCAGTTGTTATTGTCTCAACCGAAGAAGGCTTGTCTCGGATCCCGAAATCGATTCGTGAAGGCAGTTTGGCTCTTGGTGCGACAAAAATTGAAACTTTGTGGCGCACTGTGTTACCGATGGCAAGCCCTGCCATGATGACCGGATTGATTCTTGCAATTGCGCGAGCCGCCGGTGAAGTTGCACCACTTATGTTGGTAGGGGTTGTTAAATTGGCTCCGACATTACCACTCGATGGTAACTTACCGTTTATCCACCTTGAGCGTAAATTTATGCATCTTGGTTTTCACATATACGATGTGGGTTTCCAAAGCCCTAACGTAGAAGCCGCGCGTCCATTAGTATTTGCGACAGCCTTTTTACTAGTATTAGTAATTATTCTATTAAACATAACGGCGATCAAAATACGTAATCGCCTTCGTGAGAAATATAAATCTCTGGAACACTAAGTGTAACACTGAACGAAATTGATAACTGGGTACTACTATGACAGCTGATATGAAACTAGATTTAACTCCAGAGACTGCAAATAATGGCGTCAATCTGGAAGCGTTGAAAGATGAGAAGATAACGCTCGAAGTCGAAGACTTGAATTTGTTTTACGGAGAAAAGCAGGCATTGCATAATATTAATTTGCAAATTCCTGAGAAAAAAGTGACCGCGTTTATTGGACCAAGCGGTTGTGGTAAATCTACGTTGCTTCGTTGTTTCAACCGAATGAATGACTTAGTCGATATCGCTCGTGTAGAAGGTGCTATTAAACTTAATGGCAATAATATTTATGGCCCAGATGTTAATGTAGCCGATTTGCGCCGTAACGTCGGTATGGTGTTTCAAAAGCCGAATCCGTTTCCAAAGTCAATTTATGAAAACGTCGCCTATGGTTTACGACTACAAGGCATTAATAAACGCAGTGTACTGGATGAAGTGGTCGAGTGGGCGCTTAAAGGTGCTGCATTATGGGATGAAGTTAAAGACCGACTCGATGATAACGCGCTTGGTATGTCTGGAGGTCAGCAGCAGCGTTTAGTTATTGCGCGATCGATTGCTGTTCAACCAGAAGTTTTGCTGCTTGATGAGCCTGCGTCGGCATTAGATCCAATTTCAACACTTAAAATTGAAGAGCTGATACATGATCTAAAAGATCAATATACGATTGTCATAGTTACTCATAATATGCAACAAGCGGCACGGGTTTCTGATTATACGGCGTTTATGTATATGGGCGATATGGTCGAGTTTGATAAAACCGATACAATTTTTACCAACCCAAGCAAGAAGAAAACTGAAGACTATATTACAGGTCGTTACGGTTAATTTACGTAAAAATGACAAAATCTTGGAAAGTGTCACAAGAGTGAAACATATTAAAGGTATACGAATATGATGGAAAAAGGGCAATTCACAAAACATATTTCACAACAGTTCAATGAAGAGCTTGAGAACGTGCGTCAACGCGTTCTTACCATGGGTGGATTGGTTGAAGAACAAATTGAGCATTCAATGGATGCTTTATCAAACTTAGATCCTGAACTGTCGAAAGAAATTATTGAGCGTGATGAGAAAGTTAACGCCTATGAAGTGAGTATTGATGAAGAGTGCACTCGCATACTTGCTAAGCGTCAACCAGCAGCCGGTGATTTACGTTTAGTTGTGGCTATCATTAAAACCATTACCGATTTAGAACGCATTGGTGATGAAGCAGAAAAGATAGCGCGTATGGCCAATCATATTGCTTTGTCGATGGATAATGTCATGCCATCTAAAAAGCAATTTGGTGCGGTTGTTCATCTTGGTGCTCATGTTAAGACGATGCTTCACGAAGCTCTAGATGCGTTCGCACGTCTTGATGTTGAGGCTGCGCTTGCGGTTGCCCAGAAAGAGAAAACAGCGGATAAGGAATATAACGCCATTACGCGACAATTGATTACTTACATGATGGAAGATCCTCGAAGTATTTCAGCTGCGCTTGATGTTATGTGGTCTGCTCGTGCACTAGAAAGAATTGGTGATCACGCGCGCAACATTTGTGAGTACGTGATTTATTTGGTGGAAGGAAAAGACGTGCGCCATGTTAGTTTAGAAGAGATGCAACAGCTCGCACAAAAGAAATAGGTTTCCTGACACGTCGAATCTTGGCATAAAGAAAAGGGTTAGGTTATGAGTGCTACAATAATGGTCGTTGAAGACGAGAGAGATATTCGGGAGATGTTAGTATTTTCTCTTGAGCAAGCAGGCTATTCGACACTCCAGGCAGGGACTGCTGAAAAGGCGTTATCGCTATTACAAGAAGAAACCATTCCAGATTTGTTATTAGTGGATTGGATGCTGCCAGGTGCGTCAGGCATCGAAATGACACGTAAAGTGAAAAAGAATACGTTGTTCAAAGAAGTTCCGGTTATCATGTTAACTGCTCGGGGTGAAGAAGACGACCGGATAAAGGGCCTAGATGCTGGCGCTGATGACTATGTGATTAAACCTTTTTCGCCACGCGAGCTAATGGCTCGAATTCGAGCTGTGCTTCGGCGTGCTGATCCCAACGTAACTCAAGAGCGCCTAATTGAGTCCGGACGGCTTAAAATGGATACCGCCGGTCACCGAGTTTCAGTAGAGGGACAAACCGTTAAAATGGGCCCTACTGAATACAAACTTCTGTTATTCTTTTTGGAACATCAAGAACGCGTATTTACCCGTGGACAATTACTCGATTCAGTTTGGGGACATCAAGTAATAGTCGAAGAACGAACGGTAGATGTGCATATTCGACGCTTGCGTAAAGCTTTGGCGCCCTTTGGCATAGAGAACTATGTGCAAACTGTTCGTGGTGCCGGCTATCGCTTTTCGCACCGTGGTTAATACAATTAAATCGTCGATAATTTAAGGCCAACCAATGAGTAGTTTTCGCTATTGGGGTGTTGAAATCTGGTTTGTCTCAGTCGTTTCGATTGTGGCTATTATCATTGGTTTGTTTACCGGATTCACCGGCGAAATCTTGTTTGTGATCACGGTGGCTTATTTAGCGTGGCATCTACGACAAATTTATCGACTCAAGCGTTGGCTAACAACGTCTCGCGATTTGTACCCGCCCGAATCAGAAGGTATTTGGAGCGATATTTTCCACTCCATTTATCTCCTGCAAAAGCGTAACCGAAAGTCTAAGAAACGGCTTGCTCGGATCTTAAGTGAATTTCGCTCCTCCACTGCAGCATTGCCCGATGGAGCCATTGTGTTGGGTGAGATGACCGAGATCATTTGGTTTAATAAATCCGCCGAAAACCTATTGGGATTAAATGTCAAAAAAGATGTCGGGCAGCGGATCACAAACTTAATTCGTAATCCGCGTTTTGTTGGTTATCTTGAAAAGGGGGAGTATTCGCTACCAGTGGAAATCACATCCCCAATCGACGACGATGTGAAGTTAAGTTTGCGCTTAACGGCCTACAATAAGAATCAGCGTTTATTAATGGTTCGAAATGTAACGCGCCTTTATCAACTAGAAAAAATTCGCCAAGATTTTGTTGCCAATGTATCTCATGAATTGCGAACACCGCTAACCGTTATTAATGGCTATGTGGAAATCTTTTCCGATGCGAAAGAGCAGCTGCCGGGATTTTTTCACCGTCCAGTTGATCAAATGGGCCAACAATTGCAACGTATGCGCTCTTTAGTCGACGACTTGCTAACGTTATCGAAGTTGGAAAGTGGCGATGAGCCGGTAAGAGAGGTTTCGGTAATGCCCCATATGATTCTTAAACGTATTACTGAAGAAGCCAAGACGCTAAGCGAAGGGCGGCACAAAATAAAGTTCAGCTTCGATAATGAAGATAGCATTAAAGGCAATGAAAAGGAGTTGCTCAGCGCTTTTTCAAATTTGATCTTTAACGCGGTGCGCTACACGCCAACCGGAGGCACCATCGAAATTTCATGGACGGAATTAGTCAATGGTTATCGAATGGCGGTGAAAGATAATGGACCTGGCATCGAAGCCGGTCATCTACCACGGCTTACCGAACGGTTTTATCGAGTTGACGATGGTCGTGATCGCGCTGTGGGCGGTACCGGACTTGGCCTTGCCATCGTGAAACATATACTTGAACGTCATGGCTCTAGTTTAAAGATTGACAGCGAAGTAGGGGTTGGTAGCTGTTTCTATTGTGACTTTAAAGCTGTCAAATAACTGATATGTTAATGTCATCCACGCCTTGTTTTAAAATTCTTATGCTTTATAACATCTTGATAAATAAGCAGTAAATATAAAAGGTTTGGTTGTCATAAAACCGAAATATTTATCCTCTACTATGTCCACTATCCAGATTACGGGTAACCAAGCTTTAGAGATAAATTGGGAGAGTGAAATGAAACTTTTTAAAAATATCGCAGCAGCTGCTGCAATTGCCGCAGCGATGACTTCGACTGCGATGGCGAGCAAAGTAGATGAAAACTTACCAGAATACGTTAAAACTAGCGGTGTTTCGGGTAACTTGTCTTCAGTAGGTTCTGATACCTTAGCGAACCTTATGACTCTATGGCAAGAAGAGTTCAAGCGTCTATATCCAAACGTTAACATTCAAATTCAAGCTGCGGGTTCTTCTACTGCTCCTCCTGCGTTAACTCAAGGCACTGCAAACCTAGGTCCTATGAGCCGTAAAATGAAGTCGAAAGAAATGGCAGCATTTGAAGAAAAGCACGGTTATAAGCCATTAGCTATTCCAGTAGCGATTGACGCACTAGCGGTATACGTAAACAAAGATAACCCAATCAAAGGTTTAACCATTCCACAAGTTGATGCGATTTTTTCTTCAACTCGTAAATGTAAAGCTGATGGCGACATCGCGAGCTGGGAAGGTGTTGGTGTTGACGGTTTAGGCGATATTCAATTATTCGGTCGTAACTCGGTATCAGGTACTTACGGTTACTTCAAAAGCAAAGCGCTTTGTAAAGGTGACTTCAAAAACAGTGTTAATGAGCAACCGGGTTCTGCCGCTGTTGTTCAGGCTATCAGCCAATCTAAAAACGGTATCGGTTACTCAGGTATCGGTTATGTAACCTCTGGTGTTCGTTTAGTTCCACTAGCGAAAAAAGAAGGTGATGAGTTCATCGCTGCGACTCCTGAGAATGTTCTTAACGGTTCATTCCCATTAAGCCGCTACTTATACGTTTACATCAACAAGAACCCGAACAAGCCTTTGTCACCGCTTGAGCGTGAATTCTTGAAAATGGTTCTTTCTAAGAAAGGTCAAGAAGTAGTTGTTAAAGACGGTTATGTTCCTCTTCCTGCAGCGACTGTTGAGAAAGTATTGAAAACTTTAGAGTAATCAATAACAGGATGTTATCCGCAGCACGGATGGTGCGATTGAAACGGATTTTATAAGCATGGATGATTAGGCCCACAATTGTGGGCCTTTTTTAATTTCTAACGCTCTAGTGAATACTGATTGCGGCATAATTAAATTAGCGGCTAGTGCCCGCTATGCGCCATACCTATACATTTCATTGTTGTTTTAGGAATTGAATGAAAAAGTTGCCAATGAAATAAGACTTTCTTAGCTCGATTACTGAGCTACAAAATGTCCATTAAGATAGATCATTGCTTGCGGTTTGAACTCGGGCGCAATGAAGTAGCGACGAGGGTTTATAACTGCGGCGAGTTCATCAACTGCAGTAATAAACGCTTGGCACTGTTCAGGGGTGTTTAATTCACCAGGTTCGATATCACAAGTTAAACAGTCAAGCTCATTGAGTAGCAAGGTTAGCTTTTGTTTAGCTGACACGGCGACCAACAGGCTGTATGAGTACTGCTCGTCAAGAAATGCATCCATGGTGAATTCCGAGTTAGGCAAGCGGCCGTACTGACACTCCACATGCAACACTTTGCCATTAAGCCAAGGTTCTAACTGTCGCCAGCCAGTCTCTGTGATCCCCTCAAAGGTCACTTCAATTAATTCATCACGAGGTAAGCTTTGCCAATCAAACATGGCGGGCTCGCAGTATCGGTGTTGTGGCTTGTGCTGGCATTTATTCGCTGTCCAAAATGATTTGCTGGGTAATACTGGCCGCCATTGCTAGATTACTTGGCAAGGTATAACCGGAACGCTTGCGCGGTTTAAAGCTATGGTCGCCGTCTGGGATCCAGTGCAATTCGATGCCTGGATCAAGTGTCAGTTCTGACACTTCAGCAGCGCTACCAAACGTATCTCTTTCGCCTTGAATAATATGCAGGGGTTTGGTGATTTGTTGTAAGTGTTCAGTTCGTAGCTTGTCCGGCTTTCCTGGCGGGTGAAACGGGTAGCCATAGACAATGCCGCCCATCACCGTGGACGTTCCGAGCAAATGGCTGGCAACACGGCCTCCCATCGACTTGCCGCCAATCCATAATGGGCGCGAAGTTTGCTCTTGGCACCAAGCGATCACCGAGGAAAATTGCTCGATTAGCTGGTTAAAAGGGCTGGGCGGACGTCGCTTGCCTGTCTCAGTCATCTGTTGCATATAGCCAAATTCAAAGCGCACTAAGTCTATATCCGATGGTTCAAAGGCAAGTCGCAGGGCTTGCATAAAGTCAGAGTTCGCGCCGGCGCCGGCTCCATGGGCCAATAGGAGTGTGTATTTTTTACCTAGATTGAGTGGATCGAAGGGTGTCATAATATCTCTTATGTCAATAAAAAACGAAATTCTATCCTGTTATCCGCATTTTTTAACCGAATATCGAGGTCTATTAGGGTAAAATTTGCGTATAAGGATACAATGGAATAGCTAGAGTGAAAAAGCTGATTGCTACACAGCTGTTCTAGTTTGGAGTTAACGAGAGGGAAAATGCAATGAATAAAACGCCGCAAGCATTCTTCACAGATATGAATGGCGAACGTTGCTATGTTGGACCCGAGCGCCGCATTGATCGTCGTCGGACCAACAACAATCGTCGGCTCGAGCATTTGCTAAGCGATTTTGGATTAGACCGTCGTATTGGTCGAGACCGTCGCAAACGCAATACGTCTTGGCTGATAATGTCACAAGCCGCTAACTCATAGCGGCCATTAAAGTTTTTCTATCGGCACTCGCCGAGGTGCCTTGCTCACTCTAAATTATTCACCCCGATGGCTTTTCCCTTAACACTTCCTTCGCCACTTGAGCCTCTCGGTGGCTGCTCAACGCAACAGCAACTATTCATTAAGCGCGATGATTTAATCCATCCGATCATTTCCGGAAATAAAGCGCGTAAATTGCGCCATTGGATTGATCAGCTGGCGCTAACGGCGCCTACAAAACTTATCACCATGGGTGGCAATCGTTCGAACTACCTTCATGCCTTAGGGTTTTTGAGCTATTACTACAAGGTCCCGATGACCGCCTATATTCGTGGCCATCGGCCGCCAGTATTGGCTGCGACTTTGGCAGACTTAAATCGTTGGCGCGTCGACTTACAATTTGTCGATAAAGCGCGCTTTCGCTGCTTGCGCGCTACCCCCCCAGCGCTGTCTGCGGGTGAAGTATGGTTGCCTGAAGGCGGCAGTGACGTTCACGCTTTGCAGTCAATTATTCCTGCTTTGAGTGAGTTGCCATGGGCGCCTGACTTTATTTTTGTACCAGTCGGTACGGGGGTTACAGCACTTTCATTAGCGATCGCGAGCCATTTACTGGGCTGGCCAACCAAGGTGATTGGTGTGGTTGTGTTGAAAGGGGCTGAGTCAATAACCTGCGATTTGCAACAGCTGTGCAAAGCTGCCAATAAACCTTGGCCAAATAATTTAGTTCTTGAGCATGGATTTTGCGGTCGCGGCTTTGCCAAAATAAGCGCCACTGATCGACAATACCAAGCCGAGCTCGAAACCCAATATCAAATCCCACTTGAGCCGGTATATGCGGTGAAAACTTTTCAGGCAATGCATCAATGGTTAACCAATAAAGTGCCAGCAAAAGCCAAGGTAATTTATTGGCATACTGGTGGGTTACAAGGAAATCCTCGTTCCTAGGTGGCGCAAATGCGCGCGGTGTCTTACACTTTTAGCATTGACGGAAACGCCATAAAAACTAACGAAGTATCATGATAAAGGTTTCCATGCGAATACAGCCATTGTTGCAGGTTAAGCTGCTAATTTCAGCTATCTTACTCATTTGTTTTACCGGCTTTACGCTGGCGTATGAGTTTAAATATCAAAAACATATGATTGGGGTTGAGAGCGGTTTGCCGCAATCAACGGTCAGGGCTATTCTGCAAGATCCGCACGGGTTAATGTATTTTGCGACCGACGATGGTGTCTCTCAATTCAATGGGTTTACTCACCGACGCTTACAGGCCAAGTTAGGCAAAGAACGTAATCTATTTAGTTTCTCCGACTTATGTTACTGGCAAGGTCATATTATCGCACCTTCGTTTGATGGTGGCTTTTTAGTTCATGCAATCGCAACCGAAGCCAGCCAAGAGTTCTATTTAAGTAACTTATTTTCGCCGCGAGCCGGGACTCAAGTAATCGGTTGTGTCAGTGATGAAAAAAGCACCAAAGTTTGGATGATTACCGACCGCGGATTGTTTTCGATTCAACCCAGCGTGAGTGAATCAATTACGGTTTTGGATGCTCATTGGCTTGCCGAAGAGGGTTATCCTGAGCATTCAATTAACGCTATTGAAAAGCACCGCAATTTGCTCTATATCGCAACTAACAAAGGAATGTTGTTGTTTGATTTTGGACAGCTAGTAACCTTGCCACTACCGAATATTAGCCAGCAAAATATCAAAGCGATGGCGTTTGAATCCAATGAGTGGCTGTGGGTATTGCTGGAGGATCGTGTTGCTCGCTTTCGCATGCAAGATTTAAGTTGGCGTGAGTCGAATAGCCCTCTTATTATTGAACTTAATCGGCGACTTAGTACTGAAAAGGCCAGCGAAATCTTTGTTAAAGAATCTGATACGATCTGGGTAGCAACTGAAACTAAAGGCATTTTTATCGCCGATGAGCGGTTGCAAAAGATCTATCATTTGCATCGCAATAGCAAAACGCAGCAAATTTCCGACAATCATATTGCGTCTATTTATCAGTCCAATGATGGCATTATTTGGCTTGGGACTTGGCTTAGCGGTGTTGTACAGCTTAAGTTTTCGGTACCTGGTATTCAAACAATTTCTCGTTTTCGCGTGCAAGATCAACATCAACCAATTGATGTGCCGAGTATTCGAGCAATTTATCAAGATGCACAACAACGCTGGTGGATTGGTACCGATAGCGATGGAATCCTAACGGCGGAGGGTTTAGCCGGACCTTATCAACAATTCAACCGTAACAGTGGTGTGAATCTCCCTTCAGATAGCATTCGCACTTTTTACCAACTCTCCAGTGGCGAGTTGGTGATTGGTACTGAAAACGGTGTGGGTTATTTTGATCGTGAATCAGGCTATCAAGTAATTACTAATGAGCAAACACAAGCCGCAGTTTTACCGATTGCAACTGAGCGAAATATTAATTCTAAGATTGCTTTGGTTGCATCGAAAGGGCAACAGAGTACCGCTGTCGATGCCCAGCTAACTGAAACTTCAGTGGGCAATCGTATCCGCTCCATTTATCAAGATCAGTATCAGCGTTTGTGGATTGGCACATATGATAAGGGGCTTTTCTTTCAAACCGCGGACAAGAAAAATATTTTTCATGTTCCATTACTTGGCCAAGGCTTGATCGATAAAGTTTCACTATTGTATAGCGATGATAATAACCGACTTTGGATTGCCACCGATAATGCAGGTTTATTTGTTATTGAGCTGAATGAATTAAAGATTATCGAACACTTTCACACTGAGTTGCGTCCACGGCTAAGAGCGCCGGGAAATTCGATCTGGAGCTTGTATCAAAGCAAAAACAAAGATGTTTGGATGGGGACTTATGGACATGGGTTAGGGCGGCTAAATTATCAGACAAAAATATTTGACTATATTAACGTTGAAAGTGGCTTACCCAATGATGTCATCTATGCCATTATTTCTGATAATCAAGATAGTCTTTGGATGTCAACAAACCGTGGCTTAGCGCAATTAAATCTTACTACTAATTCAATTGCATCCTACTTTAAAGTGCATGGATTACCGCATGATGAATTCAACTCTGGCGCCTACTTTAAGTCAATTAACGGACTGATTTATTTCGGTACGCTTAAGGGTATTGTTCAAGTAAATCCGGAGCTATTGCTGAAAAGCCAGGAAAATTATCGTGCCTATATTGACGATATTATTATTAATGGTGAAAGCATTCACAATGAAATTGAATATGCTCATACTGATGGCTATTTTTTTGCTCCGGAAAGAATCGTCATTGAGGGAGATTTTCAGAAACTCCAGCTATCTTTTGCAACCAATGAATATCGCGAGTTAAGCTTGAATAAGTTTCGATTTCGCTTGTTGGGATTTGAGTCACAGTGGCAAGAAGTGGAAAGTAGTAACCGCAATATAAGCTACTCAAACTTAAGTCCTGGTGACTATCGTTTAGAGTTGCAAGTAAAGTCTACTAATGGTCTATGGAGTCCTGCAACAACCATGGTGGATTTACAAGTAAATCCACCATGGTTTGCATCCGGCTGGGCATATATTGGTTATGTAATACTTATTTTTAGTTTAGTGTTGGGATGCTTAGAAATTTTTAATCGTTATCGAAAACGTAATAGTGAGATGTTGCAACGATTGCATTATATGGTTGAGCATCGAACTCAGGAGTTAAAGTCGAAAAATGAGCAGCTCGAACTATTAAACTCTGAACTACAAGTCGCGAACGAGAAGTTGGAAAAGGTAAGCATGACTGATGCACTAACCGGGCTTGGTAATCGTCGAATGCTATATCAGTTTTTAGAGCGCGATATCGGCGATGTTAATCGGGCCTATATAGGCTTAAATCCGAGTTTTGATAATCTTAAAGAAGTTCAAGCTCATGATCTTTTAATATTTCTCATTGATATTGATCATTTTAAAGACATTAATGACCAATATGGACATGCTATCGGCGATCGCTTATTGATTGAGATCTCGCAGATATTATCCAAGGTTAGTCGCGAAGGTGACTTAGTTATTCGCTATGGTGGTGAAGAGTTTTTACTATTATTGCGTGATACTTCGCGCAGTGAAGGTGACTATATCGCGCAGCGATTATTAGATTCGTTCCGAAGTCATAAGTTTAAGGTTAACCAAGAAGTTAATATTATGATTACCTGTTCAGTTGGTTTTGCGCCGTATCCTTTTTCTAGCTATTACCCATCACAGTTATTGCCCGAGCAAGTGATCCAAATTGCAGATTTGTGCTTGTACAGCGCAAAGGCAAGCGGGCGTGACTGCAGTGTCGGTTTGATTGGACATTACTCGGAAGAAGAAGTCACTATTTCCGAAGTGATGAATGCGCCAGAGCGGTTAGTAGATAATGGACTACTGGAGATTTCGTCGTCGATTGAAAAAACGAGCTTGGTCTGGCAATCAAAAGAAAGCAGCTAATAATAGCTGCTTTTTCGGTACTAAAACGCTTTTACTTAGGGCACAGTAAAGTGTAATCAAGCTCAAGGACTTTATGCTCATCCCAGAGTGTTTGGTCATCAATAAAGTCGCTGATTTGTTGTAAAGTCAAGTTCTTAACACCAAAGGTTTTTACCCGAATCCAGCCTAGGTCAGTTCGATCCGGCAACTCACCTTTATCCATTATCTGACTTACGCAGTAGATCGTGTCGCCGGCAAAGCTAGGTGCGGTATGACTGCCCCCATTGATCGCTGCTAACCATAGACCATTTGCCAAGCCGTTATGGGATAGTGCTCGACAGATTGACATAATATGCCCACCATAAACCAGAGGTTGGCCATGCCGTGCAGACTTCATCGCGTAGGCATCGAAATGAACTTTTGCATTGTTTTGATATAACCGGGTGGCCAATGAATGATCCGATGGATTGATAGTCATGCCATCGACATGGTTAATCCATTCGCCTACTTGATAATCATGATAGCGATGATTCGAACCACTGCTGGCATTGTCAAACTGAGCAAAGTCTAGCGTTTGTGGAATCAGCTGCGATGTTATGGTAACTGTACTGGCAAGGTTTGGTAGTGAGTCAATGCCGGTAGGCGCTGAGGCAACTTTTTTACGTACCATTACCCAGCGCTTCCAACTTACCACAATATCGTTATGTTGATTTTTAGCAACCGAATGAACATAAACGATACCGGTTTTACCATTGCTGTTCTCTTTCAGTCCGATTACTTTTGATTCGACGCTGAGTGTATCACCTACAAAACAAGGTGATTCGAACTGACATTCGGCATAACCTAAATTGGCCACTGCATTGAGTGAAATGTCAGGGACGGTTTTGCCGAATGCAATATGAAAGACCAAAAAGTTATCAACCGGTGTGCGCGCAAAGCCACATGCGTTGGCAACGGTTGTTGCACAGTAAAGTACAAAGCGGCTGCCGGTGAGTGCCGTGTACAGTGAGACATCGCCTTCGGTAATGGTGCGTGGCGTTGCATGACGAATTAAATCATCCAACTCGAAGTCTTCAAAAAAATTGCCTTGGAAATGTTTGTCGGACAATTGTGCTTGCGGTAACGCATTATTTGTCATGCTATTTCTCCGGACCACAAAGCTCACTTTGACCGATTTTTTGAACTGTCTCATAAACCGATAAAACACGCTCTGCCCATTCAGCCAGCGCTGGTTCAACGAGTCGATCATCAAGTACCGCCATCGAGCGGTCGGCTTTGTTGGCTTCTTCGATCGCTTCAAGGATTCGTTTTGCTCGATTAATTTCATCGCGCTTTGGTGTAAATGCATCGTTGGTATAGTTGAGCTGAACAGGATGAATTACGGTTTTTCCATCGAAGCCAAGATCGCGAGCTTGTCGACATGAATATTCACATGCTTCAACATCCTTTAGATCAAAATGCGGTCCATCAATAACACATTTCTTATAGGCTCGAGCGGCTAAAATGACCAGTGATAAACTTGTCAGTAACCCTTGACGATCCGGTGTTGGGTTTAATTTTAGTTCGTTGGATAAATCTGTGGTACCGAGAACAATAACTTCTAACCGAGGATTCGCCGCAATCGCTTGAGCATTTAATACGCCAAGCGGACTTTCAATATTTGCCATTACTTTCAGGTTCTGTCCACCGAGACGGTTTAAATGATAAATCGCCTCTTCAAGTTGCTCTGCGCTCTCAATGCGTGGAAACATAATTGCATCGATATCGAGTTGGCAAGCCGCAGCAAGATCGTCAAATCCCCAGGGTGAGTTGAGAGGATTAATGCGGACCACTTTCTCCGAGTGACCAAAGTCACCACTATTGAGCATGGTTTTTAAGCATTCGCGCGCCTGCTCTTTTTGCTGAGGAGGGACCGATTCTTGTTGATCAAATATAATCGAGTCAGCATCGAGACCTTGTGATTTTTCGATATGACGTTTGATATGCGCAGGAACGTAAAGCATGGTTCGTCGCGGTCGATAATTTGATGGCATGATTGAATGAGTCGTCATGATGCCTGCTCCATCTGAATTTGTTTAATAAGTTGCTTGCGCAATACTTTTCCGTTTTTAGTGCGCGGAAAGTCTGGTAAAAAGTGAACAATTTTTGGCGCTTTATATTTGGCCAAGTGCTCGGCGCCAAAGGCCAGTAATTCTTCTTCGGACGCTTCACTGCCGGGATGTAAAATCACGCAAATAGAGACTAGAGTTTTATCTTTAGCAATGGTTTCACCTAATGCAACACAGTCGGCAATGGCTGGATGTGTTTTCATCACGCGTTCAATTTCATGCGGTGACACACGATAACCAAAAGTGTTGATAATGTCGTCTTTACGGCCGATAAACCAAATGTATCCTTGCTCATCTTGGCGCGCGTAATCGCCAGTTAGGAAGTAGCCGTGTTGCCGTGCTTTTGCGGTTTCTTCCGGTAGCCGCCAATATTGCAAGAATAAACCAGGGTCATCGAGAGGAATACAAATCATACCTTCTTCACCGGGTGCAACCGGTTCAAACTCTTCGTTTAATAGCTGCACATTATGGCCTGGTTGAGGAAAGCCCGCCGCTCCCGGCTTGATTGGGTTATCTTTGTTCTGAGAAATGTAATAAGACAACTCTGACATTCCAATCGCTTCATAGACCTCTTGATCAAAGCGTTCGCGCCAAGCCAGTAGCATCTCATCGGATAGGTGTTCTCCGGCACTCATGCAGTGGCGTAGAGAGGGCACGTCGCGATGTGTCAGCTGAGTTTTTTGAATGATTTGACGAAAGATAGTGGGCACGCCAATAAAAATTGTACAGTCGTGTTTTTTAATTAAGTCTGGCCATGTTTGCGGATTGTTCGGACCCTCGTAGACCACCACTGTCTTGCCATTGAAAAGTGGATCCATCAATGCTGAACCAAGGACATAGGTCCAATTAAATTTACCTGAGTGGCAAATGCGATCATCGCCGGCAAAGTCAAACCAGTGTTCTGAAGCCGGTAAACGACCAATCAAAGCGCGATGAGCGTGCAGCACGCCCTTGGGAAATCCTGTGGTGCCTGAAGTGTAAACTAAATAGGCAGGATCTTCTGCTTGCGTATCACGCGGCACGAACTCGGTGCGCTGACATTTTAGCTCTAAATCTAAATCGATCAGCTGCAAACCGGGTACTGTTGGTAATTCGTGCAGCGCACCTTCGCCGGTAAGAAAAACTTGTTTCAGTGCGGGACACTCAGCTAACGCCGCTGATAGTTCCGGCCACATCGACTTATGGGTTACCAGCGCACGAGCACCAGAATCGTTGGCTAGATATGCCACTTCATCGGCGGCAAGTAGCGTTGAAGTCGGCACGGCAACAGCGCCGTACTTAAGTGCGCCGAAAAATGCGGTTGGATACTCGAGAGAGTTCGGTAGGCGAATCAAGACCCGCTCGCCAATGCTAAATTTTAAATTAGCTAGCAGGTTGGCAAACGCCGAAGTTTGTTCGTACAAACCTTGATAGGTCAAGGAATGAGTCCCGCGCTCGGCGTCTTCTAAAATAAACGCGACTTTGTCACCTAAGCCAGCTTTCACTTGTTGGTCAATGCAAGCGGTTCCGATATTGAAGCGCTCCGGAACTTGCCATTCGAAACCACCATCGGTTGGGTGGAGATATTGCTTTAAAGACATGTCTCGCCCCTTAAATTTTGCCGTAAGGCCAGTTTTCACGGATAACATGAACCGGTAGTCGCTTGAGGACATCCATTGCAAAAGCCTTATGCTCCTGGCTGAGAGATTTCAGCGCATAGGCGCGTAGCAGTGTTTGTAACGCCTTGCCAAACATTGGCGGATCGAGCATTTCACCTTCGAAGCGAATCGCGCCACCTAGCAAGGCATCAGCATCAATGGCAGCTTGTAAAACACTGACGTTGCGTTCGATTTGTAATGGACTTGGTGTAAAAGCCACTTTACAGAGATGGATATGGTACGGGTGAATAACTTGCTTTCCGGTTAACCCCATTTGAGCTTCTTCGACCGCATGGCGATGAACTACTTCCGAGTTATGATCACCGTGGAGATCCAACCATCGGCGCACGTCGTGCGGCTCAATAAAGTTTTCTGGCATTGGCGTATCGTTAATCAACACTTCAACCCCACCGATAACACCTTTACCGGCAATTCGCGCTTCAAGTAACAAGTTACGTAAATAAGTACGCAGCTCGTCTATCCAACCTTCGGGGGTTAAATGGATTGCCATTGCTTTGGAAAAGTCATGGATACCGAAAACCACATGGGTAACTGATGAATATTGCATTAAATCCGGCGCCAGTTTCAGCGAGCGCGGATGCTCAATAATCGGTTGAATTTCAATCTTGTCGTTAACGCCCACTAACCAAGCGGAAAGGTCTCGAATTTCCGCCGCGCCGTAAACTTCACCGGCTTTGGCAAGGATAATCACATCAATGTGCTCTTTGACCGCTTTGATTAATTCGAGATCTTTTTCGTATTCTGGCGTTCTAAAAGGATTGATGCGAAGGGCGATTTGGAAGTTGCGTTCGGGAAATTTAGGTAATTCTTGTTTGAGCAGCTCGCGGCTCATTTCTTTTTGTCGACACCCATCTTCTAAGTCGAACAGTAGGGTGTGGGCAGGGCAGTTGTGGGCATGTCGCCGCATCCGCTCAGCTGCTTGTTCCATGGTTTCATATTCACCTTGAGCGGGATTGTATTTAACAGGCGGGTAATACAGCTGTATCCCCGGCCAAAATCCACCCAGCACTAGCTGCTCGTCGACATTGTCGAGAAACGCGTACTCGTAATTCATGATCCGGTCCTATGGTATCTACTGTGTTTAATATGACAATGTAGCCGCAAACTTGAATTGTGGCGATTGTCGGATAATATTTTTATGGTTATAGATATTGCAGTGCAATAATACTAAAGCATAGTTAAACGCGCATTTCAATCACTTGTTTGAATTTTTTATTGCCAAAAAAACAGGTCTTTAGTATGGTTGTAATCGGTTTATTGCGGTGCAAAAATTAAACGATAATGCGATTAAACCGAGCAACAGCTAAAAGACTGGTCCCGTTAAATGACCAATTTGCTTTGCAAAACATAAAGTTACAGGAGGTTGGCTATGAGCCACAAGGTGCACCCAAACGATGCGTTGTTTGAAGGAGAAAAACCGTTCCCGGTGATTCCAAGCTGCGAACATTTCGCCGGTAGCGAGAAATTGATCCTCAAAGCGCTGGAGATGCAGGACAAAATAGGACCCGTTTTTGACATTACTTGCGACTGCGAAGATGGTGCAGCTGCGGGTAAAGAAGTTGAGCATGCCGAAATGGTTGCGCGCGTGTTGAGCTCAGACGCTAACAAGCACAATATGGCTGGCGTAAGAATTCACGACTATTCGCACCCAGATTGGCGTCAAGATATTGATATTTTAGTGCCCAAGATTGGTGAGCGCGTCGCGTATATCACCATCCCTAAGCCGACCGAAGCGGCGCAAGTGGCGGAAATGGTCCACTATATTCAGACTAAAGCCCAAGAGTGCAATATTAGTCGTGAAATTCCGATCCACGTGTTGATTGAAACCCATGGGGCGCTGAGAGATGTGTGGAAGATTGCCAAGCTGCCTTGGATCCAAGTACTTGACTTTGGCATGATGGATTTCGTGTCCGGTCATCATGGGGCGATCCCAGCGTCAGCGATGCGTTCTCCGGGGCAATTCGACCACCCAATGCTGGCACGTGCGAAAACCGAAATGGTGGCGGCAGCGCTGGCCAATGGTGTCGTACCGGCGCATAACGTCACGCTGGATTTGAAAAACCCGTATCAAACTTATAAAGATGCGGATCGCGCGCGCAGTGAGTTTGGCTTTTTACGGATGTGGAGTATTTATCCAACTCAGATCGCTGCGATTATCGATGCGATGAAGCCGGACTACTCAGAGATTGAAGACGCGATTGGTATTTTATCGGCCGCGCAAGATGCCGAGTGGGGACCGATTCAATACAAAGGTGAGCTGCATGATCGGGCAACTTACCGCTATTACTGGGAACTATTGCAACGCGCGCATGTTTCTGGTGAAAACCTACCCGATGAAGTTACGCAGCGCTTTTTCTAACGCTGCTGGCACGGTCCGATAAAAAAAGGCGAGTGGTACTCGCCTTTTTTTATGGTTTAAAGCGCATGATGCCTTCTTGCGCCGAGCTGGCGACCAGGCGGCCACTTTGATCATATATTTTGCCGCTGACAAAACCCCGTTGGTGGGACGCTGACGGACTATCAATGACGTACAACAGCCAATCATCGAAACGAAATTCGCGGTGAAACCACATCGTGTGATCGATGGTCGCCATTTGTAAATTCGGCGTTAGAAAAGACACGCCATGGGGCAGTGCTGCCGTTGGTAGAAAGCTAAAGTCCGATGCATAAGCTAAAACATACTTGTGAATGCGCAAATCGTCAGGGAGCTGACCGTTAGTTTTCATCCAAATATGGCGTTGTGGTTGGGCCTTTTCTGGTCGCAGCGGATTAAAGAATTCAACCGGACGCATTTCAATGGGTTTATCACAAGTAAATTTCGCTCGCAGCGCGTCCGGAATATATTCTTGGTAACGCCGCGCGATTTCTAACTCGGAGGGCAATTCGTCGGGAAGGGTGACGTTGGGCATTGAAGCTTGATGATCAAATCCTTCTTGTTCAACGTGAAACGAGGCTGTCATATAAAAAATCGTCTTGCCATGTTGAATGGCTTTTACTCGGCGTGTAGAAATACTGCGGCCATCACGAATCGACTCGACATCGTAAACCACTGGTTTGCTTGAGTCTCCCGGTAGTAAAAAGTAGCTATGGAAAGAGTGCGATACCCGATCCGATTCAATGGTTTGCTTGGCCGCTGATAAGGCTTGCCCAATTACTTGGCCACCAAACAGTTGGGCAAATCCTAAATCTTGGCTTTCGCCACGAAATAAATTGCTTTCGATGCGCTCAAGGCTCAACAAATCGACCAACTCTTCTAGAACTCTACTCATAATGCGGACTCAATCGGGTGACTAATCGAAGGTATAAGTTTACCACTTTGTTAAATTCTCAGTCATTAATATAGCGGATTGAATTGACCTTGCGCGGACAAAACCACACAATTAAGCGATAAATCATCGTCAACGGGAGTTTTGCTTTGAAATTGACCACCGCGAAAATGAGCGCACTGTGCTTAGGAGTTGGAACCCTCCTGATGAGCTGTGCAAATATGACGAATATGGAAAAAAGTTTAACCACACTTGCCGATGAAGCGGAAAACGGTGATATGAATTCTGCGCACGCTTTGTGCTATCGCTACAGCAATGGAATGTCAGCCCCGCAAGATGACGAGCAAGCGTTTAAGTGGTGTACCCTGGCCGCCGCGACGCAAAACCCAAAGTCAATGACGTTACTTGCTGATCTGTATTATGAAGGCCGTGGTGTTGAGCAAGATTATAATAAAGCGGCTAAGTTATATTATTATGCGGCGGAGAGAGGAATCGAGAAAGCGATGTTTATGCTCTATCATCATTTTCATAATGGTTATGGTGTCGCACGCGATGAAACAGAAGCTAATTATTATTTAAATCGTGCCGCCGATCGCAAATACATGCCGGCGATAAAACTAAAACAAGAATTATTACTGCAATAATATGAATAAATTACTTTCGACTTTAACGCTTACGTTACTGCTAATTACTGCCCCCGTACGAGCGTTTGATATTAATGATTGGTTTGGTGGTGAACTAGCCACGCCGGTACGTTTATCGGCTGATGGTAACTGGGTCATCTGGGTGATGGAAGCACAAACCGCTACGATTGTTGCACAACCGGTCAAGGATTCATCTGCTGCCAACATACATATCAAGCTTGCTCCAGGCGAGTCGTTGTTAGGCGTTGATATTTATGAGAATCAATTTTTAGTTTATGGCGTGCAACAAGCCGCGCAATACAAATTATTGCAACATGACCTCAACAGTGGGCAACAACGTTTGGTTGCAAAAGGTAACGGCCAGTTGGAATTGATTAAAAGTTACCAACGGCGTTTTCCGGTTTGGTTTCGTGTCGATGATCAAGCCTTCGCATTTAGTCCCAGCAAAGGCGTGGTGCAAACCACTGTGGCGCTACCTCAGAATACGTCACTGGTATTAAACGCAATGGACGGTCCTTGTGTCGCAATCGGTCGACAAGGACAAGTTCTCCAAAAAGTGGCCGAGCAATGGCTGCCGGTCACCGGGATTTCGCCGATTCGTAAAGTGCTAAATGATCGATTTTGCGAATCATTGTGGCTACTCTCTGAAGGCGATCAAAATACCATCTCCATTTGGCGCAGTGAGTATCATGCCACCGCAGAAAAATTTAATTTCACATTAGATAAATCGGTTGCGCAACTTGATATTAGCGATTTTCGAGTGGCCGCCAGTGGCAATCTACTGGGATTAATTCAGTTTGATGATGAATACCCTCGGTTCGAAAATTTCCAACGTGAATATGCTAGTTTGGCCGTACTGATCCATAAAATCGATCGCTTAGCGGCTTGGAAAGTGGTCGACAGTGATGATAACCAGCGACGCTGGTTGGTCGAAATTCAATCACCCACGCGACCGCCACAAGTGTATTTATTTGATATTCGACAACAGCACGCCACTTTATTGAATGAGCGTTTGCCCAAGCAAGATTGGGCCAAAACTCATGCGTGGAAAATTCCGCAGAGTGGTGGTTTCAATTTAACCGCTTATATTACAGAGCCTAAGGCGCCTAGTGCTAACATGCCGATTATATTACGACTGCACGGCGGGCCTTTTGAGGTGCGCGAGCGGTGGCGATTTGATCCCGAGGCTCAATGGTTAGCGGCACAAGGCTATCTAGTGGTGGCACTTAATTATCGTGGCTCAGCCGGTTTCGGGAAGGCATTTCAACAGGTTTCTTTTGGCAAGTTACGTGCGTCGCTTGAAGACGATGTTGACAGTCTAATGGATGCGCTTGAGTCGCACTATCGAGTGCGGCGCGAAAACGCTTGTCTATGGGGGGGCTCGTTTGGCGGCTTTGCGGCTTTATCTGAGCTGATTGAAAACCCTAAAGATTACGCTTGCGGAATTGTGTTATCACCAGTAGTTGATCTTTCCGGCATCTATGATGCCCTGACGCAAGTAGAGGATAAACAGCGTTTTCTAGAGCGATTTGGCGACCCAAGTGAGCCTAAGTGGCGGGCGGAAAATAATTTAGTCACGCAACTTGAAGCTATTCAACGGCCGCTGTTAATCATCTATTCGACAGCGGATAAGCAAGTGCCGCAGGCCCAGTATCAAGCTTTAACTTCGCGTCTTGAAACGCTTAACAAGCAAGTAATTGTTGAGCAGCTGAGTGACGCACAACACAGCTTAGCAACGCCTAAAGCTCGGCAGCGCATTTATGAGGTCATCGCTAACTTTTTAAACGAGATTAAAGCAGCGAAAAAGTAACTGGCTGCTGCGCGATAGGGCAGTGAAAACTTAACGTTACCGCGGTCAGTTGTAAGTCACTGACCGCGTTGGGATCACCGTAAAGTCGGTCGCCTAAGATTGGGAACTTTAGTTGCGAAAGGTGGCGTCGAATTTGATGTTTACGGCCGGTTTCAATTGTTACCTGTAGTAACGCTCGATCGGCTTTCTGCTCCACCAGCTCAATATGACTAATCGCTTCTTTGTTATCGATCGGTTCGCGTACTGTGATGCTTTCTGAATGCGGCCACTGCCCAGCAACACATGCATGATATTGTTTTTGAATTTGGCGTTCGGCAAATAACCGCGATAACTCGGCAGCCATTTGTTTACTGTGTGCAATAACAATTAAACCGCTAGCCGCCCGGTCGAGACGATGAACCACAAAGGCATTGCGTTGTGGTGTAAGGTGTTTCTCGGCCCATCGTGTAATGGTGCTGTGATCGCCCCATTTGGAACCTTGACTGAGTAGCCCACAAGGTTTATTCCAAACCGAGTATTCTTGGGCGTCGGTAACGAGTGTTGGCTCAGGGATCGCGGCATTCAGGATTTGTGGGTCGTAGTAGATATGAATTTCACTACTAGCCGCGATGACTTTTTTGGCCCGCCGAATGCGCTGAGTTCGCTTACCAAGCGTTAGCCAAACACACCCTTTGGCTAAAGCATCTTTTAGTTTTTGCTTCGAAAGCTCGGTATTAGCCGCGAGCAAATCGAGCAATGTCTGCCCAGATTCGCTAACGGAAAAATGATGCTCAAAGCGATTCATCTTAAACTTGCTTATGCCTCAGTAGTTTGGTCAGAAGCAGTATTGGCTTGCTTGCTTATTACGGCAGACTCAGTTGGCGGCATCGAGTACACGTGAATACGATTGCGACCTTCACGCTTGGCTTCGTACAGAGCGTCATCAGAATGTTTCATTAAGTCTTCAAATTCATATCCCGATACGCGACTAACCGTAATACCAAAGCTCGCGCTGATGTTAAAATTGTGCCCGGTTTCTTCGCAGTTGATTTCCATTAAACCAAGGCGTATTGACTCGGCAATTTCGCGTGCTTTATCGAGCTCGCAACCGGGTAATAAAATGGCAAATTCTTCACCGCCCATACGGCCAAAAATATCAATTTTGCGAATGATCTTTTTAACCGGAATCGGTACATGTTGTAGCACCCAGTCGCCAACCGGATGGCCGTATCGGTCATTAATGGCTTTGAATTTATCGAGATCAAATAAAATAAAGCTAACCGCTTGACCTCTTGAACGGTTGATCTTGAGCGTATTTTCGCCTTCTTTAGTGAAGTGACGGCGGTTGGCAATTCCGGTTAGCGAATCAAATTCTGCGAGCTTACGTAATTTAACATGGGTTTTCTTGGTGCGGTAAGCCCAAAACGATGTAAAGCCAATGATCAAGATAAGTAAAATAATCATCAAGGTTTTGTTTTGCGCTTCTTGCAACGATAAATCACGCTCTAAATTCAACGCTTCGTTTTCTTTATTGAGTAACTTGATTTGGTTTTCTTTTTCAATTACTTCATGAGTGGCCAGTTGAAATGCAAGGTTCTCAGCGGTTAGTTGATCATAAAATGCTTTGTCTGTTTCAGCATAGCGTTTTAGCCAAACAATAGAGTCGGTTAAGTTGCCTTGGATTGCGGTTGCGTCAGCCATAATTTTTAGTGCTTTAACCAAGGCTTCAGTATTGTGCGACTGATTGTTTGAATTAATAACTTTTTGTGCGTAAGCAATGGCACCGCTGACGTTACCTGTAGCAAAAGAGAGTTGTGCGAGTAACGCATAATATTCCGATTGAATCGGCACATAGTTTGAGGCATCAACGCGGCTGAGATGTCGTTGTAGCAGAGCGGTTGCTGCATCATATTGTTCTTCTTTGAATAGCGCGGTGGCTTGGTATAAGTTGATCATATAAGCAATTAATTGCTTGCTTGAACGCTCACAAGCGCTCATTCCGTCGCTAAGGATCGCTGCACTCGAGGCTAATAAATTTAACTTTAATTCAGAGTGAGCTAACTGTTGGTAACCCGTGCACAGTACGTTGTCTGCTTTGATATCGGCGATTGCTTTTAAGCCATAGTCACGCGCTTTATCAAAGTTGCCTAAATGATTATAAAATAATGCAACGGCGACTAGTCCGGTGGCCTTGATTTCTTCAGAGCTAATCGATGTGTAGTTGTCATTGATGTACTGAAGGTACTGCGGCGTTTCACGCCAGCGTCGATTAATAACCAGTACATTCAAAATGGAATAACTAGCGCGATAAATTAAATCTTGATCGGACGCATTTTTAAATACATGTTTATAAGTGTTAATGGCGCGTTCAGAATCACCTTTTAAGGCTGATTCATAAGCCATCAAATACTCAAAAAAGTAACGTTGCTCTGAGCTGAGTGAGTCAATTTGCTGAGCAATATCGCGCAGAATCGCGGAAAATTTTTGCGGCTCGGATAGACGAATTTCATCCGCAGTTTGCAGTAAAGAGCTGACCGGCTCGGAGGCCCAAAGGCCTCCGCTACCGATCAGTAATAATGTTAAAGCTAATATTTTCATTATCTAACAGCAACAATTGTGTCTTTTTCAGGTTCTTGGTTAGGAGTTTCTTCTTGCTCTTCTTCGTCGTCATCAGCTGGTAATAACACACAATGAATATCCGGTGTTAAGTCGAGGTATTTTTCTACTAAACGTTTGTTACGCTCTTTTAACATTTGCATCAGCTCGTCTGATACCGATGCTTTATCTGCGTCGCTTAAAGTCTCACCGAGTCCCAATTTTTCTATTATTTTAAGTGCAGCTTTCATAGTGTTCTCCATGGTTAACGAGAGTGAATCAAAGTTAAGTTATTGATGTTTTTCTGTTGTTGCTCAAAAAATTTATTCCGTTGCATTTTTGTCGCTGGAGGTATTACTAAAGTTGATTTTTCAGTGAGCTCAACCGTGGCGAGCTGTGCTAGAGGAATCGTCACTTTACGTAAGTCATCAAGGTAACTGGCGCGCGCTTCGTAGACAATTACCTCATGTTCTGTTGGATAATGTTGCTGCAAGTATTCAACAAACAGCTGAACGTTTTCTTTATTTTCTTGAAAGCGCGTATGCGATTGATCGCCGACTAAGGCAATCTGCCATAAAATTAAGTAAGCGGCGGTATCGAAGTTACGCTGATAAAAAAGAAATTGTGAAGCTTCATACATTTGACAGCCGTAGCGACCTGGATCGATGTTTAAGTCAGCATATAAACAATCTTCGGCCGAAATTCCCGGCAGCATTATCGCTTCATGACCTTGCTTAATAGCTGCGGCCATGGCGAGTCGTGCTGGCTGCACAAACACTCCGGGGTGACCATAAAAAACGGCTGCAACGGTAGTATTTTGCTCAAGCGTTTGCAGAATAAATTGGGTCATCTCTTGATAAGATGTTTTTCTGGATTTGCCCGGGGCATAAAAGGATTGCAATGAATGCGCTTGTGGGTGTAGTTCTGCCATCCAAGCTTCAAATAGGCTGTCGGAGGCGGCGTACAGCACAACATCACTGCTCGCAATGGCTTTTTTCGCTGCAGGTGTTAAGTGAGCTCCGAGCTCAATTCCCACTCCCACACAAAGTAATCGCGCCACTGCTGTCTTGTCCCCTATCAATAGTTAGATTGCTAAGATACCAGTGTTTCCAATATTTTCAAACACTTACTCTATTTTTGTTGATTTTCTCGCAATACCAAGAGGGCAGCGGACGCGATTGATGTAGAGTCTGTTGATCAACGTAAAAGTTCAAGCTCTGTACCAAACGTAAAGATGCAATATGTTGATGCCAAAAATACGCAAATACTTTAGTTTTGTTAAATTCGCGAAAAGCGTAATCAATGGTACACCCCATAACCTCTTTAGCGACGCCGCAATTTTGCGCAGATGGCAAAAGTAAGGTTCCGACCTCAACGCTGTCTTGGCCAACCAAAGCGGTGATGCCTAATGCTGTTTGTTGCTGATCGAAAATTACCCAATGCATGGCGTTTTGCCATTGCTGGCTGACTTTTCTTAATGTTTGATTAAACGCTTTTAAAATAGCTGCTGGTGGCAAGCAAATCCCAATCAATGCTTGAATGGAGGGGCATTGATATAGTGACTGGTATAGCGCAAAGTCCGCTTCAGTCAATGGCATTAAGGAAAACCGCGGGGTGGTAAGTGGACTGGGCTCAATCATAAAGCGGTGCAAATTTTACTTGACCACGCGGCGGCGCTGCGCGATCAAAAATGGTGAAGTAGGGATTAAATATGGGTAGCCCTAAAATAGTTTGATTGGGCCAATGGGCTAATTGCGAAAACAGCTTAAAGGAGGCCTGCCCGAACTCTGGGGCATTCAATTGCCAATACTCTTTTGCGCTGATGGTCAGCGGGGCGGCAACCTCTTGGAACCAAAATTGAATATCTGGCCATGGCAAATCAATCATGTCAGCAATTGCAATGCCTTGCTCTTGTCCGTTAAAGACTGGGTAATTTTTGATACACGTGGCCAGTCGTTCATCTATGGTAGAAAAGTCCTCGAGCAATGCCTGGTAGAGAGAGGCTGGCAACACGATGGCCGAGGCTCCAGTATCTAAAATGGCATTGGTGCGATAAAGGTGCTCATCTTTAGCCGCCAATGGTGGCGCCGAGCGCGGAGCTAAGTTGGCGACGGAAATCGCTGCCAGCTCAACGTTGTAGTACACATGGTCGTGCACCGGAATGGTAATAAACTCACCTTGATAGAGCGGCTGCTCTTCACCGCCGCCGAGAATAAAGTAACCTTGGTTCAGCGGATCTTGCTCCAGCGCTTGCGTACTTAGATCGGCGGCACGGTGGTGGACACTGGAGCGACGCGTAACAAACGCAAAACGGTTGGCACAATACCCATGCTGTTCCCACTCAGTAAAAAGTGGCTGAATATCTTGCTCCTGATAGCGCCATAAAAATTTTTTAAAGTCGGCGATGGCCTGGTGAGTCGGCTGTACCGGAAATGGCCAAGGAAAAGTCACAGCAGGGGTCACTTGATGAGCTTCGAAATAGTCTTGCAGATTAAAGGCCTTGTTAAGTCCATGATAGGCCAGACCCAAAATGCCATCGGCAGCGGCAAACGCATGGGGCTGCTCTTGGCTGGCTACGGCAAGATGAGATTGGGCGGCGGTGATGGTATGGGCCGGTCCACGCTGACTGCATTCGCCGCTTAAGGTTATTGCGGTTTTGACCAAAGGGCCGGTCCAGCCACCGAGCCCATAAGTAATGTCTTGAGCATACGGCGTGGGGGTAAGGTAGTGATCGCTTTCGGGGCAATAATTGACCGGATGCACTGCGAAAGTGCTACTGCCGGTGTCTAAGATCACCCGAGCTTTTCGTTGCTCACTGCCGATTAATACGTCCATGGTGTAGTCACCATTAGCATAAACGTTGGTAATCGGAATTTTGAGCGTCAAAGGAGTCGATTTCACCATGGGTCCTTTCTTTGTTCTATCTTGCTTATAGCAAGGGCCTCGCGTACCATTATGCCCCTTCAAAAGCTCGTGTTTATTGCTAGCAAATTTTAGCGCTAACATGCCTTAATTGAGCGCTGCTTGCAACACGGCTGATAATGAGTAGATTTTTTGAGCAGGAATTGAACTATGCGTAGCCATTATTGTGCGGACTTGATCTCGCTAGCCGAGGGAACTGAACTGACCATTGCTGGTTGGGTCCACCGTCGTCGTGACTTAGGTGGATTGATCTTTTTACAAATTCGAGACCGCAGTGGCATTGTTCAAGTCACTATCGAACCGGATCAAGGCGAAGTGTTTGCCCAAGCCGACAAGCTCAGAAGCGAATATGTCGTGGTGATCAAAGGACGTTTACGCATGCGCCCGGACAACATGATCAACCAAGATATGGCGACGGGAAAAATTGAAGTCGTAGCGCAGCACATTGAATGTCTCAACAGTGCGGAAACTCCAGCAATCTTGATTGATGGCCATGAAGATGTGGCGGAAGAGACGCGCCTGAAGTATCGCTACCTCGATTTACGGCGCCCGGAAATGACACAAAAATTCTTGTTTCGTACCAAGGTGACGTCACTTCTGCGGCGTTACTTGGATGATAATGGTTTCCTCGATATGGAAACTCCGATTTTAACCAAAGCAACTCCGGAAGGAGCGCGTGATTATTTAGTACCTTCGCGTACTCACAAAGGTTCTTTCTTTGCTCTGCCTCAGTCACCCCAATTGTTTAAGCAGTTGCTGATGATGAGTGGATTCGATCGTTACTATCAAGTGGTGCGTTGCTTTCGTGATGAAGACTTACGTGCTGATCGACAGCCAGAGTTTACCCAGCTCGATATTGAAACCTCGTTTATGAATGAAGAAGACATCATGAACATGATGGAAAATATGATTCGTTATGTCTTCAAAGAGTTGATGAATGTCGAACTGGCAAACCCATTTCCGCGCATGCCGTATCAAGAAGCAATGGAAAAATATGGTTCAGATAAACCCGATCTACGGGTCGATATGCCGATCCATACCGTTGATGACTTAATGTCGGGACTCGACTTTAAAGTGTTTAGTGGACCCGCTCAAGATGCAGAGGGGCGTGTGGGCGTGATTAATTTTAAAGGCGGCGCTGAACAAATCAGCCGCAAGATGATTGATACTTACACCCAATACGTAAGCGTGTATGGGGCGAAAGGTTTAGCGTTTATCAAAGTGAACGATCCCAGTGCCGGTCTTGATGGCTTGCAGTCACCCATCGTTAAATTTTTAACGCCCGAAGTTGCCAACGCTTTACTTGAGCGCGTCGGTGCAGAAGCCGGTGACATTTTATTCTTCGGCTCGGATAATGCGCGGGTGGTCGCGGATGCACTCGGTGCATTGCGATTAAAAATTGCCAATGACTTTAATTTATTGCGTGATGAATGGCAGCCTCTTTGGGTGGTTGATTTCCCAATGTTTGAAGAAGATGGCGGTCAATTGCAAGCCTTGCATCATCCATTCACCTCGCCACAACAGCTTGACCCACAAGCGTTGCAAGCCGATCCGACGGGAACCCTGTCGCGTGCGTATGACATGGTACTAAATGGTTGCGAGGTGGGCGGTGGTTCAATTCGTATTCACGATATGGCCTTACAACAAACAATTTTTGATATTCTTGGTATTGAAAAACAAGAAGCGCGCGAAAAATTTGGTTTCTTACTCGACGCACTTAAATACGGTTGCCCTCCGCATGGCGGGATCGCATTTGGTTTGGATCGGCTGGTTATGTTGATGGTCGGCGCGAACTCGATTCGAGACGTAATAACTTTCCCTAAAACCACCACTGCGGCCTGCCCGTTAACTGAGGCGCCGGCGAAAGTGTCGCCGCAGCAATTGGATGAGTTGGGTATTGGACTAAAAAGCAAGGCGTAAATAATTAATCAGTAAAGACGGCGGAGAGCATAATGGCAGGACATAGTAAATGGGCCAATATTAAACACCGTAAAGCCGCGCAAGATGCTAAGCGCGGTAAGATCTTCACTAAAATTATTCGTGAGTTGGTGGTGGCGGCGAAAGCGGGCGGACCCAATCCCGAAGATAACCCCGCACTGCGCGCTGCGATTGATAAGGCGCTCGGTGCCAACATGAAAAAAGACACCATTGAAAAAGCGGTTGCACGTGGCGCCGGCAATAACGATGGTGAGAATTACGAAAACCTAACCTATGAAGGCTATGGACCGGGTGGCGTTGCGGTTCTGGTGGAGTGTTTGACCGATAATAAAAATCGTACTGTAGGCGAAGTTCGACACGCTTTCACCAAGCATGGCGGCAATTTAGGAACATCGGGATCGGTGGCTTACTTATTCGATAAAAAAGGTCAATTAATTTTTGCCGACGACATCGAAGAAGAGGCGCTAATGGAGGCCGCGCTGGAGGCGGGAGCTGACGATATTGTCAGTCATGCAGACGGCTCTTTCGAAGTGTTAACCAGTCCGGATGAGTTTTTAGCGGTTAAATCTGAGCTGGCTCAGGCAAACTTTGTGGCCGAGAACGCCGAAGTGGCGATGTTACCTGCAACTCAAGCCGAATTAGCCGTGGACGATGGTGCTAAGGTTTTGCGCCTAATTGAGCGTTTGGAAGATCTCGACGATGTGCAAAATGTTTACACCAACGCAGATATACCTGAGCAAGCCTACGAATTGTTATAGCGGCCGAGCTGCAATGTTGCAGCGGCATGATATAGTACCGCTAACCCGTTTATTCAACATTAAAGGTGATCGCGGTCCCTCAGTGGCCGCGTAACGAGAGGTTTGCTTGACGCGTATACTTGGTATTGATCCCGGCTCGCGCATAACCGGCTTTGGCATTATTGAAGTGCAGGGCCGTCAGTTAAGTTATGTCACCAGTGGTTGTATTCGGGTGCAAGATGCGCCATTAGCTGAAAAGTTGCAGCAAATTTTTGATAATCTCTCCCAAGTTATCCGCCAATACCACCCCACCGAAGCGGCCATTGAGCAAGTGTTTATGGCGAAAAATGCTGACTCAGCATTAAAACTGGGACAAGCGCGGGGCGTTGCGATGGTAGCGGCTTCGACTCATGCATTAAGCGTAGCTGAGTATTCGGCGCGCCAAATCAAACAAGCCGTTGTCGGTCATGGCGGCGCATTGAAAGAACAGGTTCAACATATGGTAATGACATTATTAAGCTTATCAGCAAAACCGCAAGCCGATGCGGCTGATGGGTTAGCTGTGGCGATGTGTCATGCCAATACCATGCAATCTTTGGTCAGCCAGTTAGGCGCCAACAAGCGAAGAAGAGGTCGAGTACGTTGATAGGTCGAATTTGTGGCACCTTAATTGAAAAGTCACCACCGTATTTGTTGGTCGACGTGCAAGGCGTCGGGTATGAAGTTCAAGCTCCGATGACGACGCATTTTCAGTTGCCGGAAGCTGGCAAAACCGTCACCTTATTCACGCATTTGTCGGTGAGCGAGAATGCCCATAATCTCTTTGCCTTTCATTCGAAACGGGATCGGCAATTATTTCGTGAACTGATTAAAGTAAACGGCGTAGGTCCTAAATTAGCCATTGCAATTTTGTCGGGTATGACCGCCGACGAGTTTGTGCAAAATGTTCACGAAGGCGACAGTCAAGGACTGGTGAAATTACCTGGGGTTGGTAAAAAAACCGCGGAACGTTTAATTGTTGAAATGAAAGATCGATTAAAAGATTGGAGTGGCAACAGTGTCGCTTCCGGAACAGTGGCGAGTGCTGCGGCCAGTGGTGCAAGTGACATTGAGCGCGAGGCCGAAAGTGCACTCGTTGCGTTGGGTTATAAGCCTCAAGATGCGGCTAAGGCGATCAGTCGTATTCGTGATCAGGCCGAAAGCAGTGCGGAATTGATTCGGTTAGCGTTAAAGAATATGGGTAAGTAATCTGCGTTCGATTGCGACGTTCGGTCACACCGATCGAATCTTCGGGTCGAGCACTACGAGAAAATTATTATGATTGAAGAAGATCGTATTATTACAGGCGCTACACAATCGAACGATGAGGATCGGTTTGATCGTGCGATAAGGCCGACCAAGCTGGCTGACTATGTCGGACAAAAGCAAGTAAAAGAACAAATGACGATTTTTTTACAAGCGGCAAAGTCACGTCAAGATGCGCTCGATCACGTACTTATTTTTGGTCCTCCTGGGCTTGGAAAAACCACTTTGGCGAATATCATCGCGAATGAAATGGAAGTGGCGATTAAATTTACCTCTGGTCCGGTGTTGGAAAAAGCGGGCGACCTAGCCGCGTTATTAACCAACTTGGAAGAGAACGATGTACTGTTTATTGATGAAATTCATCGATTGAGTCCGATGGTAGAAGAGATCCTCTATCCGGCCATGGAAGATTATCAAATCGACATTATGATTGGAGAAGGACCGGCTGCGCGTTCGATCAAACTCGATTTACCGCCGTTTACTTTGGTGGGAGCAACCACGCGCGCAGGACTGCTAACGTCACCATTGCGGGATCGTTTCGGCATAGTGCAACGACTCGAATTTTATGATGTAGATGAACTGTCCGATATCGTGATGCGCTCGGCGACGATTCTTGGACTGACCGCCGAGTCGGACGGAGCGCGAGAAGTCGCTCGGCGCTCTCGCGGAACGCCACGGATCGCCAATCGCTTACTGCGCCGTGTGCGTGATTATGCAGAAGTTAAAGCTGATGGGGTGATCACTCATGAAGTCGCCGCGAAAGCATTAAATATGTTAGAGGTTGATGAACAAGGGTTTGACACCATGGACCGCAAGTTGTTGTTGGCCATCATTGATAAGTTTTCCGGTGGGCCCGTTGGGCTCGACACGCTTGCTGCGGCGATTGGTGAAGAGCGCGACACTATCGGCGATGTTATCGAACCGTTTTTAATCCAGCAGGGTTATATTCAGCGCACGCCGCGTGGCCGCATTGCGACACAAAGAGCTTATCAGCATTTTGATATTATTCCGCAGAAAAAGGATTTATTCGATTAAACGGGTAGCGATGTTGTAAAACTTTCGACGCATTCACACTTTGCAACGCTCTGTGCATTCATTCATTGCGCTAAACGTTGTATAGTGTGCGGCAACAGCCGAAGTCACAAAATCGAGATAAGCGACTTTTGAGTACGCTCGGGTAATCAATAAAATTAAAGTGGTGCGGTATGGAATTTTCATTTCCAATAAGAGTCTACTATGAAGACACCGATGTAGCCGGTGTTGTTTATTACGCCAATTATTTAAAGTTTATGGAGCGTGGCCGAACGGAATGGTTACGGCAATGGGGCCTTGATCAAAGCGTGCTTATCGATCAAGACATTGCATTTGCCGTGCGTCGAGCACAAGTCGATTATTATCGACCCGCGCGCTTCAATGACGCACTCGAAGTGGTCTCGTCAATAAAAGAAATTCGCGGTGTTCGCGTTTTGTTTCAGCAAAAAATCATTGCCGCCGGAAATCCAGAATTAGTCTTTGCTGAAGGTGAAATACTGGTGGTTTGTGTCACTTTAAGTACCATGAAACCCCGCTCAATTCCGTCAGAACTGTTAGAGGAAATGTCTCGTGACGCATGAAGAAATGTCCATCATTGGCTTATTTTTAAACGCCAGCTTATTTGTTCAATTAATTATGCTGGTGTTGGTTCTGCTCTCGTTTGTTTCATGGGGCATGATTGTCGATCGTTTTCGCACCCTAAAGCTTGCCTCTGAATCGAGTCGTAAGTTTGAAGATAAATTTTGGTCCGGTATTGATCTCAGTAAGCTCTACAGTGAATTAGGTGCCAGACGCATTCCACCGAGTGGAATGGAATTAGTGTTTATGGCGGGATATCGTGAGTTTGTCCGGTTGCGCAATCAAAAAGGAACCTCAGCCGGTGCGGTGATGGAAGGCACGCACCGTGCAATGCGCGTTGTGCACTCGCGCGAAATTGATAAATTGGAAAATCACCTTAGCTTTTTGGCGACTGTCGGCTCGACCACACCTTATATCGGCTTGCTCGGCACGGTCTGGGGGATTATGAACTCATTTATCGCATTAGGTTCGGTCAAGCAGGCCACTCTTGCCATGGTGGCACCGGGCATTGCCGAAGCGTTAGTCGCCACGGCGATGGGATTGTTTGCCGCGATACCCGCTGTTATTGCTTATAATAAATTTAATCACTCGGTGCAAAAAGTGGAAAACCAATTTGATAACTTCGTTGAAGAGTTTTCCGGTATTTTGCATCGCAAAGCCCACAGCAGTAATGAGGGCTAGGCGATGAAGCCGAATCGTCGGAAGCCCATGGCGGAGATTAACGTCGTTCCTTATATCGACGTTATGTTGGTGTTGTTGGTGATTTTTATGATTACTGCCCCGCTGATCACTACCGGCATTGAGGTTGAGTTACCTGAAGCCAGCAGCGAGCCTTTACCAGTCGATGAAGAGCCGCCATTAATTGTTAGCATTGACGCCAGTGGCAATTATTATTTGTCGCTTGGCGAGGTGCAAGATCAAGCATTGCAACCCCAAGAGCTGGTCGCGCTCGTTGTCAAACACAGAGAAACTCATCCCAAAGCAGGTATTGTCATTAACGCAGATAAAAAGGCGTTTCATGGCACGGTCGTTAAAGTCATGGTGTTGTTGCAGCAAGAAGCGGGGATCAGTGATGTTGGTTTTGCAACCGAGCCGCTAGAGTAAGGCTGTTCTTTGTGAGCAAACGGTTAATTATTTCTTTAGTTATTTCATTGCTGGCACACTTGCTGTTGTTGCTGGGGATGATCTTGGCTTACAGCTTCGACTCGGTTGCTGTGCCGCGAGATAAAGTAGCGCCCAATATTCGAGCAGTCGCGGTTGATGGCGCGGCCATTAAGCAGCGTAAAGAGGTGAAAAAAACACCGCAAAAAACACCGCCTAAAGCGCAAGACGATAAAGCTAAGTTACGAAAACAACAAGAAGAGCGCAAACGGCAACAACAAATCGCTGAAGAAAAAAAGCGCAAAGCAGCTGAAGCGAAGAAGCAAGCTGACGCAAAGAAAAAGCAAGCCGAGGAAGCCAAGCGACAAAAAGAGCTGGCGGAACAGAAAAAGCGTGACGAAGCTGAACGAAAAAAACGTGAACAAGCATTGGCTGAGCAGCGCCAGCGCGAAGAAGAGTTGCTGGCTGAACAAATGGCGGCTGAACAACAAGCGATGGCCGCTGAACGCGAAGCGGTGTTATCGGAAGTGGAAATTTATAAAACGCGGATTGAGGCGCGCATTCGTCAATATTGGAATCAGCCAGAGTTTCAAGGTGAGTGTACGTTTAATATTCGTTTAGGCCCGGGTGGTATTTTGCTCAGTTACCAAGAGCTGGCAGAAAAAGGTAATCGCTATTGTGACTCAGCGGAGCGAGCGGTGGCGAAAGCGGCGCCGTTTCCGATGAGCAAGAATCCAGCGGTCATTGACGAACTGCGTAGTTTGAATATTTTACTGCGGCCAAAACAAGACATTAATTAAACAATTGTGAGTCGCTCCGACTCGTGTTAATAGGGCGGTTCACAGCAATTTAGGGTAGACAAAGTCATTATGATGAAAAGCATTGCGACATTTTTTTTGAGTTGTTGTTTGATCGCATCGGTACGTGCTGATATCGACATTGATATCATTATTGAAGAAGGTATGAGTATGGCGCGACCGGTCGCGGTCGTGCCGTTTAACTTTAGTGGTACGTCAGCGCGACCTCCGCACGATTTCTCCGCGATTATTGCCAACGACTTGCGCCGTTCAGGGCGCTTTAATCCGATGGCGTATAACGAAATGCCGGAATTACCCACGGATTATCGCCAAGTGGAGATCAGCAAATGGAAAGAACGCGGCATTGAAGCAGTTGTGGTGGGATCCGTTGAAGAAATTAGCCAAGATCAGTTTCGTATTCAATATCAGTTGATAGACGTGTTTAAACCGCAAGCGGGCATCAGCGCTGAACAGTCGTTGTTATTGAACAAAGCGGCTAGCACCAATACGCGCAGTTTCCGTTTTGTGGCGCACCAAGTCGCCGATGATATTTACGAAGCTTTAACCGGTATTAAAGGCGCGTTCGCGACGCGGATCGCCTATGTCACGGTTGATCGCAGCTTAGCCACCCCTTATCAATTGGTCATGGCGGATAGTGATGGCTATAACCGAATTTCTTTGTTCAGCAGTGAAGAAGCATTAATGTCGCCAGTGTGGTCGCCCGATGGTAAATCGATCGCCTATGTTTCGTTCGAAAATGGTCGCTCAGAAATTTATTTACAACAGATCACCGGTCAACGCACCATGATTGCCGCGTTTCCCGGTATTAACAGCGCGCCAGCTTTTTCGCCGGATGGGCGTAAATTAGCCTTAACGTTGTCCAAAGATGGCAATGCAGAAATTTATGTGTTGGATTTGGTCACTCGCCAATTTCGCCGCTTAACCAATACCGGTCCTAATGTTATCGATACTGAGCCGGAGTTTTCTCCGGATGGGCAGTGGATTCTGTTTACTTCCGACCGTGGGCTTAGACCGCAGATTTATCGCGTAAGTGTGCACGGTGGTCGTGCCGAGCGGATCACTTTTGAAGGGGAATATAATGCCAGTGCTAGCTATACACCGGATGGAAAAAGCATTATCCTCGTCAATCGAACCGATGGTGTGTATCATATCGCAAAGCAAGATGTTGAGACGGGGACTTTGCAAATCCTCACAGACACCATGCTCGATGAATCTCCTAGTTTAGCTCCGAACGGAACCATGGTAATCTATGCTACGATTCAAAATGGCCGTCAGGTGTTAGCACAAGTATCGACCGATGGTCGGTTTAAGATTCGCCTTCCGGCTAAACAGGGTGAAGTAAAAGCGCCCGCGTGGTCGCCGTATTTAATTCAGTGACGTCAGTAGCAGAAATGCCGCTGGCTTCGCTGTAAGATTAGTCAATAACAACAGGTTTTAATTTAAAAAAACGATAGGAGCACTAAAAATGTCAATCAAAGGTCTGGGGAAAAGCATCCTAATTACTTTACCCGCATTATTCTTGTTCGCGTGTTCAGGTAGCGATACGGATACCACTCCGGCAACTACTGACTCGCAAACTACGACTCAACCACAAGTACCAACAGGTCCTACTCAAGCAGAGCTTGAAGCGCAAGCTAACGCTAAAATGCGTGAAGTTCGTACAGTTTACTTTGAGTTCGATGACTCAACGGTTAAATCTGAGTATCAAGACTTATTAAAAGCACACGCTTGGTATTTGTCGAAAAACCCAGCGGTTCAAGTTGTGGTTGAAGGTCACTGTGATGAGCGTGGTACGCCTGAGTACAACCTAGCCCTAGGTGAGCGTCGTGGTAATTCAGTGCGCGATATCCTTATGAGCTACGGTGTAACTTCAGCTCAAATCAAAGTTGTTAGCTACGGTGAAGAAAACCCAGCTAACCCAGCACACAACGAGAGTGCTTGGGAAGAGAATCGTCGCGCTTTCTTGAAATATGAAGGTTAATTCATACCGCGCCATTCTTACGACAGCACTGCTTGCAGTGCTGTCGTCATTTTCCGCTAGCGGTTTTGCGGCCGAGTCGCTTGAGCAACGTATCACGCGCTTGGAGCAGATGGCGGAGACTCGTGGTCAGCTGCAAGCTGACATCATGTTCCAAATCAACGCGATGCAACAAGAACTGCAAAAGTTACGCGGTCAAATTGAAGAGCATCAGTATCAATTAAAGCAGTTACAAGAGCGCCAACGCGATCTCTACAGTGACATTGAGCGTCGCTTAGCCAAGCTGCAAAATAATAGCGCAGCTACCACTACCACCACCAGCCCAACCACCACAACGGTTGACTCTGGCACTGCCAGTCAAAGCGGTGTGACAGACGGTGATGTACACAGTGACTACCAAAAGATTTTTACCAAAGTTCGCAATAAGCAGTACGACGAAGCGATTGCGGATTATTCAGCGTTTCTAAAGCAATACCCCAATAGTCAGTATGAAGCGAGTGTGCACTACTGGCTGGGACAGATTTACTACATTCAGGGTAAATTGCCCTTGGCGTTGAAATCCTATCAAACCGTGACGGAGCAATTTGCCAGCTCCTCGCGTGCCGCCGATGCCTTACTCAAGCAAGGTAAAGTGTTAGTGCTGCAAGGTAAAAAAGATGCGGCGCGGACAATCTTTAATCAGGTGATTGAGCGTTATGATGGCACCACCGAGCAATTGGCGCGTAACGAACTACAAAAACTAGCCAATTAGTAGGGATTTTTAATCCAATACAAAAAGCGTCCAGTGAGGCGCTTTTTTTCTGTCTAGCGTGTTGGCTTGAACGCTTAATGTTGGGGTTTTGGGTGATTTCAACGGAGTATTAAGTGCTGGGTACCGGTTATTGCTTTACCTCATCCGAGGCAATGATTAAAATGTGCGCCCATTTTGAACAAAGTTTGTCCATATTGTGTCTCGACTGCGAATAACAGAAGTTTTTCACTCCCTGCAAGGTGAATCTCGAACCATCGGATTACCGACGGTTTTTGTCCGCTTAACCGGCTGTCCGCTGCGTTGTCACTATTGTGATACCGCATACGCGTTTAGTGGGGGTGAATATTTTTCCCAAGAGCAAGTGCTGCAACAAGTCCGTGACTTTAACACCCACCACGTCACCATTACCGGAGGTGAGCCTTTAGCACAAAAAGCGCCTTGTGAAGCGCTGATGACGGCTTTGTGTGATGAAGGGTATGCGGTTTCTATTGAAACCAGCGGTGCCATGGATATCGCTGGGGTCGATCCTCGCGTTTCGATTGTGTTGGATTTAAAAACCCCCGACTCAGGCGAAATGGCGCGTAATTTGTGGGATAACCTGCAGTACTTAAAAAAGACCGATGAGATCAAATTTGTTATTTGCTCGCGCCAAGATTATTTGTGGGCCAAGCTTAAACTCGACGAACTGGAATTAGCCAAGCGCTGTGATGTGTTGTTTTCACCCAGTTTTGAGCAGTTATCGCCGACGCAGTTGGCCGACTGGATCGTCGCCGACAATTTACCGGTGCGATTTCAGGTTCAATTGCATAAAATTCTTTGGAACGATGAGCCCGGGAGATAACCGATGAGTTCTCAGCCGAATCGTGCAATTGTATTGTTGTCGGGTGGCCTCGACTCTGCCACTTGCCTAGCCTTAGCCCAACAGCAAGGTTATCAAATTCACGCACTTAGCTTTAGTTACGGGCAGCGCCACAGTGCTGAGCTTGAAGCCGCTAAGCGCCTAGCGGCGGCGGCCAATGTGTCGGCGCATCGCATTATTCCGATTGATTTAGGTGGCTTCGGTGGTTCGGCATTAACCGACCAATCGATCGCCGTTCCGACAGAAGCGGCTGCCGGGATCCCTGTGACCTACGTGCCAGCGCGCAATACCGTGTTTTTATCAATTGCCTTAGCGTGGGCGGAAGTGATCGCGGCGAAAGCAATTATTGCCGGAGTGAACGCAGTTGATTATTCGGGCTACCCGGATTGCCGACCAGAATATATAGCCGCTTTTCAAGCGATGGCGGATTTGGCCACCAAAGCCGGTATTGAAGGCAACGGGCCAGTTATTGAAACCCCGTTAATCGAGCTCTCCAAAGTTGCGATTATCCAGCAAGGCGTTGCGCTTGGGGTCGATTACAGTCAAACCGTGTCATGTTATCAAGCGGACCCGCAGGGGCGCGCGTGCGGTCAATGCGATAGCTGCCGAATTCGGCGCGATGCCTTTGTTGCTGCGGGTGTTGCCGATCCGACTCGATATCAAAGCTGAACTCGAGCGCGCTATTATTGGGCTTTTAGGGGCGCGCCATGTATAATGCGCCGCTGAATTTTTGTGCAGAGAACGAAGCTCCTTTAGCGAAGCGCGCTTGGTACTCGGTAATTACAAGCTAATTTATTGAAAACTATACTATTTTGGAGAGTAAAATGGCGATTGAACGTACTTTTTCTATCGTTAAGCCTGATGCGGTTGCAAAGAATGTAATCGGCGAAATCTACACTCGTTTCGAGCGTGCTGGGCTTAAAATTGTGGCGTCTAAAATGATTCACATGAGCAAAGAGCAAGCAGAAGGCTTCTACGCAGAACACAAAGAGCGTCCTTTCTTCGGTGCTTTAGTTGAGTTCATGACTTCTGGACCGGTTATGGTTCAAGTGCTTGAAGGCGAAAATGCGATCGCTGCGAACCGCGAAATCATGGGGGCGACTAACCCTCAAGAAGCAGCTCGTGGTACTATCCGAGCAGACTATGCCGTTTCGGTTGACGAAAATGCAGCGCACGGTTCCGATGCTCCAGAGTCGGCGGCACGTGAAATTGCTTATTTCTTTAATGATGACGAGATTTGCCCACGCACTCGTTAATTACTAAAGTTATTGCAAGCCCTTAGTGCCGAGAGTGCGTGCTAAGGGCTTTATTTTTAAGTGTTCCAAAACAATTTGTAAACTTTCTTATCCAGTTGTGGTCATATAGCTCAGCGCCAGCGCTTAGTTACCGCCGCTGCCAGCTAAGAATCGCTAAAAGGTGAATGTAATGAGTAACGCAAAAGTTAATTTACTCAACCTGAATCGCGATGGTCTCACTCAATTCTTTACCGAATTGGGCGAAAAACCGTTTCGTGCAACTCAGGTTATGAAGTGGATCCATCATATGGGGGTCGACGACTTTGAACAGATGACCAACCTGAGCAAAGCACTGCGCACTAAACTTTCTGAAGTCGCCTATATTCAAGGCCCAGAAGCTGTTGCAGAACAAATTTCCGACGATGGCACCATCAAGTGGGCGCTCAGTTTAGATGGCGGTCAAGCCATTGAAACCGTTTTTATCCCAGAAAAATCTCGCGGCACCTTATGTGTCTCCACGCAAATTGGCTGTGCCCTTGAGTGTTCATTTTGCTCCACGGCCCAACAAGGTTTTAACCGCAATTTATCAGTTGCTGAAATCATTGGGCAGGTTTGGTATGCGGTGAAACGCCTGGGCAGTCAAAAGCTAACCGGTGAACGCCGTGTTTCGAACGTGGTGATGATGGGAATGGGCGAACCTTTGCTGAATTTCGATAATACCATTAAAGCGTTAGACATGATGATGGATGATCTCGGCTATGGGCTATCGAAACGCCGCGTTACTATCTCGACATCGGGAGTGGTGCCGGCTTTGGACAAGTTAGCCGATCACATCGATGTGGCTTTGGCACTATCTCTACATGCTCCCAATAACCCTTTACGGGATGAATTGGTACCCTTAAATAAGAAATATCCGATTGAGGTATTGATGCCATCGGTAATGCGTTATCTTGAGCGATCAAAAGCGTCAGAAAAAGTCACTATTGAATATGTGATGATAAAAGATGTGAACGATCAGCCAGAACACGCATATGAATTAGTAAAGCTCTTGAAAAATGTCCCCAGTAAGATTAACTTGATTCCGTTTAATCCGTTTCCGCAAACGGATTATCAGACTTCGAGCCAGCGAACCATTGACACATTCACCGATATTTTAGCGAAAAAAGGCTTTACGGTGATTACTCGACGCACCCGTGGCGACGATATTGACGCCGCATGTGGTCAATTGGTCGGCAAAGTGAATGATAAAACAAAGCGTAAGTTGCGCCAGCAAATTCCCGTTCAGCAGGTGGCAAGTTAAATAACCACAAGGTAGGGCAATGAATAAAATAATAAGTAGTCTCGTCATTCTTTCGACTTTAGTAATAGTCGGTTGTACCACTCAAACCACTACCACTGTTGGAAACTATGAAGGCAACAAAACCATTGCAACATCCTTTGATCCAGAAAAAGCGGCTAAAGACCGCGTTGGTGCTGCGCAGAAATATTTGCAAGCGAACAACTTGCGCCGCGCCAAATACCACTTGGACAAAGCCGCAGAACATAAAGATGACTTGCCGGATCTGCATTTTACTTTAGCCTTCTACTATCAAATGGCGAAGGACTATGAAGAAGCGCGCAACTCATTCGAGCGAGCGTTACGTCTCGACGGTGATAATCCTGAATACAAAAACTCCTTCGCTCGATTTTTATGTCAGCAAGGAGAATACCGCAAAGCTGAGCGCTATTTTGAAGAAGCGATAAATAATCCAACTTATACGCATATCGACCAAGCTTATGTTAACGCCGGATTGTGCCAAGATGTGCAAGGCGATAAAGAAGCTGCGTTAGAATTTTACCGTCGAGCGCTCAACATTAATCCGAAGTTACCGACGGCGTTAATCGAAATGGCTCAATATGAATTTACTCTCGAGCGTTATTCGCGCGCAAAATTATATGTTGATCGTTATCGCAGCGTAGCACGCCACACGCCGCGATCTTTGTGGTTGGCACTGCGCATAGAGTCGAAGCTTAATAACAAAGATGGCGTTTCCAGTTATGCTTTGTTATTGCAGAACATGTATCCAGACTCAGCGGAAACGCTCGAGTATCTTGAATCGAAAGATAAGTGGCAGTGAGCGCGATGGACGCCAAAGTAACGACCGGCAGCTCAGAGCAGTTTAAACAGGCTCGCGAACAACAAAAGTTAACCGTCCAAGAAGTGGCTGCGCGACTCAATCTACCGGTAGCGCGGATTGAAGAAATTGAAAAAGGCGAGTACTCAGACACTGTGTCGGCAACCTTTTACCGCGGCTATATTCGCAACTATGCGCAGCTATTGAAAATTTCCCCTGACGATTTGCTCAATGAGTTCAGCACCATTTTTGGCACTGACGTGCAAATCACTACGGCTCAGCGTGTTAGCCAATATTCACCGAGCCGCCGCACTTCGGGTTCTTCGACCGGATTTAAATGGCTTAGCCTGGTTATTTTAGTGCTGATTATCTGTGCGGTTGGCTTTGGTATTAAGCAAAAATACTTTGCCGCGCCCGCTGCTCAAGATAATCCAGTCGAGCTATCACCAGCAATGAATGATAATGAAAGCACAGTGGCTACACCCGCTGCACCGACGCTTGAGCAAACCCGCACTAACCCTACAGTAAGTACCGGTAAAACGACAGGAGCAGAGTTAGGCTCTTCGGTGCCTGACAACTCGGCCACTCAGGTAAAGCCTGCCGCAACAGTGACCGCTGAGCCAGTTGCCACGACTCAGTCGTCAACGCAACCAACGACTCCTGCGGCGAGTAACACTGCGGCAACCGTCAACGATAATTCCGCTGCCAGCGTTTTGCCGAAAACTACCGATAACAGCGCTACTTTATCGCTGATTTTTGTCGGCGACTGCTGGATTGATATTAAAGATGCCACTGGTGAACGATTGGCCTATGGCATTAAAGAAAATGGCAAAGTTATTAATTTATCGGGCACCCCACCGTACTCGGTCACCTTGGGTGATCCGTCGGTAGTGCGCGTACAATTTGACGATAAAACTATCGATCTTTCAGGTTATCGCGCGGGGCAAACCGCGCGCTTGACCATTGAATAAAGTGCTAGGTGAAATATGAAAGGCCTCTCTTGGATTAAACGCCGCGTGGCAAAAAAGATTTGGGTGGGCAATGTGCCCATTGGTGGTGATGCGCCGATTGCGGTACAGAGTATGACCAATACCGAAACTTGTGATGTCGCTGCAACTTTAGGCCAAATTCAGCAGTTGGCGGATGCCGGTGCCGATATAGTACGCGTTTCTGTTCCGACCATGGATGCAGCAGAGGCATTTAAGTTGATCAAACAGCAAGCGACTGTGCCTTTAGTTGCGGATATCCATTTTGATTATCGAATAGCACTTAAAGTTGCCGATTATGGGGTTGATTGTTTGCGTATTAATCCTGGCAATATTGGCAATGAAGACCGCGTTCGAGCGGTGATTGATTGCGCCAAAGATAAAAACATTCCGATTCGAATTGGCGTTAACGCTGGTTCATTGGAAAAGGATTTACAAGTTAAATATGGTGAACCAACACCAGAGGCATTAGTTGAATCTGCGATGCGCCATATTGATATTTTAGAGCGTCACAACTTCGATAATTATAAAATTAGTTTGAAAGCGTCTGATGTGTTTATGACCGTAGCAGCCTATCGCATATTGGCGGCTCAGATTGAACAGCCATTGCATTTGGGTATTACTGAAGCCGGTGGTTTGCGTTCAGGATCGGTAAAGTCGGCTGTTGGATTAGGCTTGTTATTATCGGAAGGTATTGGCGATACTATTCGCGTGTCATTAGCGGCCGATCCTGTGGAAGAAATTAAAGTCGGCTTTGATATTCTAAAATCTCTGGGACTGCGTCAACGCGGTATTAATTTTATTGCCTGCCCGTCGTGTTCGCGACAACAGTTCGATGTTATTAAGACGGTTAACGAATTAGAATCTCGTCTGGAAGATGTTCGCGAAGCAATGGACGTTGCTATTATTGGCTGCGTGGTTAATGGTCCTGGTGAAGCTAAAGAAGCCGATATAGGTTTAACCGGTGGCGCGGGCTCGAGTCTTATTTATAAAGGCGGCGCGAAAGATCATAAAGTTGAAAATTCACAACTCGTTGATGAGATGGAAAAAGAAATTCGACAAAAGATTCAAGCGCGAGAGCAAGCGCTGCTCGATAAAACACAAGGCCAACCATTAATAGCAACTAAGTAGCGATTAATGGCCTGTAATCCGACTGCAATTATTACCGGTGCCAGCCGTGGACTTGGAGCTGAAATTGCTCGCGCACTGGCGGCCGAAAACTTCGACCTGGTGTTAATTGCCCGTGAGCAAACTGGCTTAGAAAACTTAGCCGCTGAGCTTTGCGAAAGTTTTTCTATTAATGCTCAAATCCTTGTTCTCGATCTAAATCAGTGTGAGCAAATCAGCGTAGCGATGAAATCATTGCTTGCAACTCTTACCAATGTTGACTTGTTAGTTAATAACGCAGGTATTGGCTTTTATAAGCCGCTTGATGAGCACAGCGACCAAGAGTTAATGGCGCTGGTGAATATCAATTTACTGGCCCCAATGATCTTGACTCGTGAAGTGGTCTCCAAGATGAAGTCTCAAAGCGCGGGGCATATTGTGAACATTGGTTCTGACTTAGCACAACGACCACTGGCCAACATGGCGCCTTATGTTGCCAGTAAATACGGTATTCAAGGGTTCACGGAGTCGTTAGTGCGTGAAGTGAAAACGCATGGTATTCGACTTACTCAAATTAATACTGGAATGATGGCAACGGACTTTCACTCCGAGCCAGTTGAGCTTAATGATGCCGCTTTGGATCCTAAGCAAGTGGCGCAATTAGTGGTGACGGTCTGTCAAACACCGCGCAATCAAATTATCGATCAAATAACTCTGCACCCAATAGGCCAAGATTATTAGCCATCAATGAGGACAATTAAACTCGCGCGTCCTCATTGCCGTTAGGCACTTTGATAACTGTCGTTAGTCGTCAAAACGGCGAGCAACATGGGCAAGCCGTTTTGCGCTAAAATTTATCCGACCAATCGCGCTCGAGGAGCTCAAAGCTTGCCTCTCCTGATACCGGTTTAGAAAAATAGTAGCCTTGAATATAATCGGCTCCCAATTTGCGCACAAACTCTAATTGCCCGAAAGTTTCCACTCCTTCAATAACGCTTTTCTTATTCAATGAGCGAGCAAGAGCGATAATAGTTTCAATGATGGCTTCTGCTTCGCTTTGTTGGCCGATAAGGGAAACAAAGCTGCGATCTATTTTCATTTTATGAATCGGGAACTGATGCAAATATTTTAATGACGAGTAACCGGTACCGAAGTCATCGAGCGCCAGTTCAATATTCATTTTCTTCAATGACTTCACCAATGGCAAAGAAACGTCGATATCTGTCATCAACATACTTTCGGTAAGCTCGAATTCCAATTGGCCGGCGGTAAAATTGTACTCAGTTAAACTGTCTTTCATAAAGCGTACAATGTCGTATTGACGTAAATGTCTGGCCGATAGATTAACCGCCACCCCGACTGCAAAGCCAGCCTTATGCCAATTGTCGAGTTGCACCAGCGCTTGTTCAATCAGCTGCTCAGTTAATGGAATTATTAATCCAACTTCCTCGGCGACTGGAATAAAATCCAATGGTGAAATAATTTCACCATTGGGTTGTTGCCAGCGAGCTAATGCTTCAAATCCTTTGATCTTTTGAGTTTGCAAGCAGACTTGTGGTTGATAAACCAAAGTGAATTCCCGGCGTTTAATGGCACTGCGCAACATCGACTCCATTGACATTCTGCTATGTGCTTCTTGATTCATTGATGAGCGGAAGAATTGGAAATTATTTCGGCCCAGGTTTTTTGCATGGTACATCGCCATATCTGCGGCTTTTATCAGCTGCTCTGCGGTATCGCCATCGTCAGGAAATATCGAAATGCCAATACTTGGTGAGGTTGAAACATCTTGCTCTTTAATTTCAAACGGCTCAGCCATATTGTTGATAATAATATTTGCAATACGAGTGGCAATTTCAATTGAGTGGACATCTTCTAAAACAATTACAAATTCATCACCACCAAGGCGCGCAACAGTATCGTCTTCTCGTACTGCAAACTTTAAAATATCAGCGACCGTAATTAATAACATATCACCGGCATCATGTCCGAGTGTATCGTTAATTTGCTTAAAGCGATCTAAGTCGATAAAAAATACCGCTAGCTTTTGTTTGCGTCGATAACAATGCTCGATAGCATGAGTGATTCGATCCATTAATAGCGCTCGATTCGGAAGGTTGGTGAGTGGATCGTAATTGGCCAGCTTCTTTAATTTCTCTTGTGCTTGCTTTTGTTCACTGATATCGGTGACGGTAATAACGTAATACTGTTCGTTGTCTTCATTGGAAAAACGGGTCGCGTTAATGAGTACGGGTAATGGTTTTTGAAACTGACGTAGTAGAAAGCCTTCCGACTCACACTGCTCATGGATGGATAACTGATCCTTAATCGATATGGTTAATGGAATATTAATGTCATCTTTGGTTAAGCAAGTGAGCGCATTGCCAAGCACCGAAGACATGTCATAGCCCGTTGTTTTAGTAAACGATTGATTGACCGAATTGACCATGAAATCTTTGTCGAGAATAATAATGATATCTCGGGTGTTTTCAAACGCCTCAAAAAACAAGCGCATTTTGTCTTGCGTGTCTTTGCGGGTGGTGATGTCGGTATAGGTGCCGGTTACTCGTTTTGGATTATCGTAACCATCGAGTTCCGATACGCGAGCTAAGTCACGGAACCAGCGCCATTCATTGTTTTCGTTCTTTATTCTATAGACATGCTCAAAACCTTTTTCTGATTGCAGTAGAAAGTTTTGCCACTTAGAGGCATATAAGCTTTGGTCATCTGGGTGGATATAATTTAAACGCTGGTTAAAGCCGATCAATTGCTCTTTATTATCAATAGCAAAATCGAGGCGCGGCTCATACACTAAATTGTTCTCTGAGCGCCAATCCCATAAGCCACTATCGCTACCCGTTAACGCCAATTGTAAACGCTTCTCGCTACGAGTAATCGCGTCATGGGCGGATAATAAAGCGACTTGGCGACGATGTCGAAGATAGAATAATATTCCTACGGTCAGTACAAAAGTTGCGATGTAAGCAATGTAAGCCGGTAGAGATAACCAGGGGGCGGGTAAGGCGTTAATATTAAATGATAAAGGTTCCGATTCATCGCCGCTTTTATAATCGATAGCCGCAATTTTTAGTACTGATCGTCCTGGATTAAACTTCGGAAATAATATTTCACTGGTTGAAGTAATCGCCGGTGAGGTTTTTGAGTCGCCTTCGATCCAGTAGCGATATTTAACCTGACTCGTTTTATGAAAAATTAGCGCTGAGAATTCTACTTTTAAGCCGAAGTCATCATACTGCAGCTGAATGTTTTTATTATCACCAAAGTTCTGTTCTGAGTTCGATAAAAGATTGAGTCCGGTTAGGTGAACTTTTGGGGTCTGACGACGCTTTTGTACTAGCTTGGTTAAGTCGAGTATGATCACGCCTTTGTTGGTGCTCATAGCAAATCGCTCGCCATCGAGAGACGTGGTTGTTCCTCCAACAAACTCGTTTGTTGGCAGACCATCACGGCGGTTGAATTTTTCAACGGTAAAGTTTGTACGGTTAACGCGCAGTAAACCATCGTTCGATGAAATCCATAAGTTACTATTAGCATCTTCGAAGATATCTAATAAATTTCCGCTGCCTAAACTTTTGGCATCGAGAAAACTCAGCTCCTCTCCAGTTTGGTCATCGATAATATAAATACCATGACCGTAATAGTTTACCCATACCTGGCCAGTGGTTTTGAAAATGCTGACAGCGGTAGCTAGTTTTGGGTTTGCGTGTTTTAGCGTGTGTAAGTTCTTCACACTGCCACTGACCGGATCATATACATCGACGCGATTAAATTGAGTTAAGTAGAACTGAGAGTCCGCCGGTTGGTTTGATGTAAGAATATTAAAATAGGCGTCCTTGTCTTCTCTTACGGAGAGTGACTCAACCTCTTTTATTTGGCCACTGCGACTGTCGAAGATTGCGCCTTTTTTATTTTGTAAAATTAGTACTTCATGGTCGGATAACTTTTGTGAGCTCCAAATAGGCTCTTTTAATACTTCGATAGTTTTCTCTGGCAGCGGTCGCGATGATTCTTGCATGGTTGCAACATCGAGTAATTTAATTCCGTCGTTGCGATGTACCCAATAGTAATTATCTAAGCGCACAATTTGGTAGGTGTCGGCAGTAGTGAATGGAGCACGTTCATCATCAACTTCATAAATAGTGTTTGTGTCACCGGTGCTCATGGAATAGCTGCTAAGTCCATGCGACGTACCGATTAACAGTTGTTCGCCTTCTTTTTTGATTACCCTTGCCAAGTTGGAGGGCAGCATTTTCTTTTTACCGCGAACATTGCTAATAACATCCACAATGGCGTTGTTCGGAAACCATTTAAAAAAGCCATCTTCACGGCTACCAAGCCACAAGTTACCTTCGCGATCACCTTTTAACTTAATGATGTCATTATCGAATAAGTTAAACGGTAGATCGGAAAAGCGAAAGGTAAACTCAAGCTGATCATTTTCGAGTTGGTAAAGCCCATCGTCAGTCGCGACCCAAGTGTCACCATTGAGGAGTTCAATATCCCAAATATTGAGTTCTTTATTGACGAACTTAAACAGTGGCTTTTGCCCAGTGGTTAACGCACTAAAAAGTTTGTTTTGATCAATTTTGGTTAAGCCGCTGACCGTCGCTACATATAAAGCCCCATCAGGCAATTTAAATAGACCCTTAACGTTGTTCTGCTCATCATTGAGGATCTCGATGGGCTGATGTTTAATTGGAATTACCGACTGGTCGCGTAGGTCGACGGCGTAAAGACCGGCGGTGGTTGCTAGCAATAGGTAATGATTAAATTTGTACACTGCTCGAAAGACTTTATTGTTGAACTCTTCCGGCCAAATATCTTTGCGAGTGACCACCGATTCAAGCCGCTGCTCACCATAATCGTAGCGAAATGCTTCTTCGTAATTGATCAGCCATAGGTCGCCTGAGTCGGCTTCAAAGGCCGCTTCAAGCTCATTCCGCTCGTTATTTTCTGGCGTCCGCTGGGGCAGGGTCATTAAAGTGTACTGGTCGCCATCGGGACTCAGTCGATAATTAAGGTTAGGGGCGACGCTGATCCATAGGTAATCTTCGCGATCACGGTGAATTAAGCCAACATAACGGGCATTAAATAAGCCGTCCGGTCCGGGTACCGCGCCAAGGCGATAAGCGTCGAAGCGATTCACGCCTTCTTCGGTGCCTAACCAAAGGTAGCCATCACGATCACGCTCAATTTCCCACACCACACTTTGACTAAGGCCTTCGCGCGTCGAAAAGTGTTTTAAATCGACATTTGCCGAGTTTGCTTGGAGCGGAAAAGACGTCGCGGCCAGCAGGAAAATTATAATAATTATCAGTAACTTCATTAGCCAGTGAGTAATAAATAGCGGTGTTTTTAGTATAGCAGCTCTAACATTTTTCCCCAGTTGTGGATATTTCTGCTTCATTAGCGTGAAATCCGCGCTAAAGCTCTCCACAAAGCGCTGATTTCAGCTATAATGCCGCGTTTATTTGGCGACGACCGAGTTTTAAGTGCGCTGCCGTACGCAGAGTACAACAGTTTTAAGGGTATGACGTGAAAGCTAAGTTTCAAGCAATCAAGGGGATGAATGATATTTTGCCGCAGCAGAGCCCTGCGTGGCAGGCATTAGAAGCCTTGTTGCTGCGTTTAATGCGCCAATATGGCTATGCGGAAATCCGCATGCCCATCGTCGAGAAGACTGCTTTGTTCAAGCGCTCGATTGGTGAAGTAACCGATATTGTTGAAAAAGAAATGTATACCTGGACCGATTTAAGCGACGATAGCTTAACCTTGCGTCCCGAAGGAACTGCTAGCTGTGTTCGTGCCGGAATTGAACATGGTTTGTTGTATAACCAACAGCAAAAATTGTGGTATATGGGGCCCATGTTTCGTCGTGAGAATCCGCAAAAAGGGCGCTATCGACAGTTTCATCAGCTAGGGGTGGAAGCGTTCGGCTACCAAGGTCCCGATGTTGAAGTTGAACAAATTCTGTTAACCGCGCGACTATGGCGCGAGTTAGGCATTGCTGATGACGTTGTACTGCATATTAATACTCTTGGCGACAGTGCTTCGCGTGCGGCTTACCGCGATTTGTTGGTTGAATACTTCACCACGCACAAAGCCCAGCTCGATGAAGATAGCCTGCGCCGATTAAGCAGTAATCCGCTGCGTATTTTGGACTCAAAAAATCCGGCTCTGAAAGCGCTTATTGAGGCGGCACCAAAACTTTCGCAGCATGTTGACCAAGCTTCTAAAGAGCACTTTGCGCGGTTGCAAGAAATGCTCACGGCAGCGGGTATCAGCTATGTAATTAACGACCGATTGGTACGCGGACTGGACTATTACAACCGCACAGTGTTTGAATGGATGACCGATAAGCTCGGCGCACAGGGCACGATTTGCGCGGGTGGTCGCTATGATGGTTTAGCGGAACAGCTGGGCGGTCAAGCGACGCCAGCGAGCGGCTTTGCAATGGGACTCGAGCGCATTTTAGCGTTGGCAACGGAAAGCGGCGTGCTAGCGGATTTAGTGGATGCACCCGATGTATATTTGATTGCCATGGGCGACGCAGCAGAAACGCAAGCCATGGTATTGGCTGAGCAATTACGTGAGCAATGCCCTAAGCTGCGTTTAGTGGTGAACTGTGGCGGTGGTAATTTTAAAAAGCAATTTAAAAAAGCGGATCGCTCGCAAGCCGAAATCGCCTTGGTATTAGGTGACGATGAAGTCGCATCGGGTACCGTCGGAGTAAAATTTTTACGCGTCGATAAAGCGCAACAAACCCTTGAGTGGAGTGCTTTAGCGAGTAGTCTCGCGACAGCAATGGGCAAAGATTTAAAATAATCAGTATTGAACCATAAACCGATTGGTTGAGTTAGGAGTTAATAAGTGGACGTTTACAATACAGAAGAAGAGCAGTTAAAAGCGATTAAAGAGTGGTGGAGTGAAAATGGAACTTCCATCATTGTGGGAATCATCATCGGGATCGGTGGCTTTTTAGGTTATAACTGGTGGAAAGATAGCCAAACTGAACTTAAGCAAGGGGCCTCAGTTGCTTACGAGTTGTTTACCGATATCGACTTTAAAGCCAACAAAGATGAATTTGTGAGCGCTGGCGAAGCGATCAAACAAGAGTATGCTGATACCGCTTATGGTGCTTTAGCCGCATTACACCTTGCTAAGCAATTCATCCAAGCGGATGATCTTGCCAGTGCGCAAACCCAACTAGAATGGGCAGTTAAAAATACTGAGGGAACTGAAATGCAACCTTTGGTGTCTACTCGCCTAGCACGTGTGTTGTTAGAGCAGGGTAAAGTGGATGCCGCATTGGCGACGGTTAATGCTATTAAAGCTGCCAGTTTTGAAGGTATGAAGCAGCGCTTGTTGGGTGATATCTATGCTAAGCAGGGTAACAAAGTTGCCGCGCAAGAGGCTTACACTAAAGCGAAAGAAGCCAGTGAGTCTTTTGCGGTTAAGAATGAACTTGATATGATGATTGACGACCTTGCGGTGGCTACTGAAACCACTACCACCTCTGAGCCAACACCTTAGAAAAAAGCGTTAAATTAGACACAATCACAGGGGTTGTAATGATCAAAACTAAATATTTCGCGCCCGTAGTCGTGGCTTTATTGTTACTTAGCGGCTGTGGCGATGAAGACGAAGTACTGCCAAATCCGATTCCATCGGTACCGGAAACCAAAGTTCGTTACAGCGAAGCTTGGAGTGTGAGTGTCGGAGATGGGATTCAAGACGAATTTTTGAAACTTGAACCGGCTTCTGGTTATGGCAAGATTTTCTTAGCCGATGCCAGTGGTTCGGTGACCGCTTTGGATCCAAAAACGGGTAAGCGTATATGGCAAACCAAACTAGCCGAACGCGTTTCCGCTGGCGTTACCGTTTCCAGTCGTATGGCGCTGGTGGGTACTCGAGAAGGTCAAGTTATCGCACTTGATGTTGAATCGGGTGAAGAGCTTTGGCAAAGCCAAGTGTCGAGTGAAATTATTGCAACACCCGCTGCCGCCGATGGTTTCGTAGTCGTAAATACGGTGGACGGCAAAATTTTTGCGCTGGATGGCCAAACGGGCGAACAAAAATGGTTTTACGATCGCTCATTACCGAGTCTAACGCTGCGCGGCACTTCCTCCCCAGTGATTGCCCTCGGTGCTGCAATCGCCGGTTTTGCCAACGGTAAAGTAGGTGTATTTATTCTTGAGTCGGGTCAGCTGGCTTGGGAGCGGCAAGTGACCGCTCCGAGTGGGCGTTCTGATCTGGAGCGCTTGGTCGATGTTGATGCTCAGCCAATTGTCTTTGGTTCTACGCTATATGCGGCGTCGTTTAACGGGAACATGGTGGCATTGGACTTGCGCTCTGGCGAAGCCATGTGGTCACGAGAGTTGTCGTCGTTTCAAAATATTGAAGTGGATAACCAAACGTTGTTGGTCACTCAAGATAATGGCTATATCACCAGTTTGAATCGTAACAATGGCGCGCTGTTGTGGACCCAAAAAGCGCTATTCTTACGCCAAGCAACCTCACCAACAGCATTTGGCGACCATATTGTGGTTGGTGATATGGGTGGCTATTTACATATGTTTGATAAGTCCGATGGTCAAATCATCGGTCAAATTAATATTAACTCAAGTATTAACTATACTGATTGCTACGATAGTTCCGAAGCGTGTCGTTTTCATAACCATGAAGAGTATGGCGTAGCCGCCAAACCGTTTGTGGTGGATGACTTGCTGGTTGTATTAACGCGCAATGGTCATTTAATTGCGTACCAGCAGCTAAAAGACGCCTAACTTAAGATACCAACTGTATGATTCCTGTCATTGCCTTGGTCGGCCGACCGAACGTTGGAAAGTCGACCTTGTTTAATCGTTTGACGCGCACTCGCGATGCCCTAGTTGCCGATCTACCGGGGCTTACCCGAGATCGTCAGTACGGCCACGCGCGCATTCATGGCCATCCATTTATCATTATCGACACCGGCGGTATTACCGGCGGCGAAGTTGGCATTGATGGCTATATGGCTGAGCAGTCGAAGTTGGCGGTTCAGGAAGCGGATGTTGTTTTATTTATCCTTGATGCCCGTGCGGGATTAACCGCGGTGGATGAAAATCTTGCGCGCGAATTACGTGCCTCTGGCAAACCGGTTCATTTGGTTGTGAACAAAATTGATGGCATCAATGCCGATGCCGCGGTGGCTGATTTTTACTCACTTGGCTTTGATAGCGTGCTCCCGATTGCTGCCGCCCATGGCCGTGGGGTTAGCGCGTTAGCCGATGACATCTTACTGCCATTATCATCCACCGAGCAGCTTGAAGAAGCTGAGCGTGCCCGTACTAAGCATCCAAAATTCGCCATTGTCGGGCGACCCAATGTGGGTAAGTCGACCCTGGTGAATCGCATGTTGGGTGAAGAGCGAGTGGTCGTGTTTGATATGCCGGGCACTACCCGTGATTCTATCTACATCGACATGGAACGTCGCGACAAACCCTACACCATTATCGATACAGCGGGTGTGCGTCGGCGCGGTAAAGTTAGAGAGACCGTGGAAAAGTTCTCGGTACTAAAAACACTTCAAGCCATTGAAGACGCCAATGTGGTAATTATGGTGTTTGATGCCAAAGAAGGGATCACCGAACAAGATTTATCATTGCTGCGCTTTATTATGGAAGCTGGGCGCTCGTTGGTTATTGCTATCAATAAATGGGATGGCATGACGGGTGAACAAAAAGAAGCGGTTAAAAGTGAAGTCAACCGACGCATGGTGTTTGCTGATTTTGCCCGTATGCATTTTATTTCAGCGTTACATGGCAGCGGCGTTGGCGATTTATTTGATTCTGTTGATGAAGCTTTTACCAGTGCAAATGTTGAAATGTCTTCGTCAAAACTTACCCGCGAATTAGAAATTGCGGTAGCCAAACATCCGCCGCCAACAGTTAAAGGATTTCGCAGTAAGTTGCGTTATGCTCACCCCGGTGGGCATAATCCGCCGCGAATTGTTATACATGGGAATCGAACCACTAAGCTCCCTGAATCTTATCAGCGCTATTTAATTAAGCACTTTATCAAAGTGCTTAACATTGTCGGCACGCCGATTAAATTAGAGTTAAAAGAAGGTAAAAACCCGCACGAAGGTAAAAGGCAAGAAGTCACTCGACGCCAGCGACTTAAGCGCAAACGTGCAATTAAAAAGTTTGGTAAGAAAAAGTAATCAACAGCGGCCGCATTCGCGGCCGTTTTAGTAATGACTACTTAGAATGATCCCTCCCCATATAACACTACGATTGGCAGGTCCACTTCGTACCTCGGATGATTGCGCGCGCAACAAATAGCTCATGCGCCAGCCACTTGCCGATTGGTGAGTCACCCCCATCCATGCATCCCAAACAATCGGCTCCAGTTGGCGCTGACTAAAGGTGACTTTGCTGCTGCGTCCTTGACCCTGGAGGAAAGCATTGTATCCCCGCAAGTGCGCTGCAAGGCCGCCCCAAAAATAGAACTCGGTTTGTGGTTGGGTTAAGCCTGCCAAGCTGGTGGACTTTTCTGAATAATCATTAAATTGCGGACGAAAGCTATACCACGGAGTGCGGAAATTTCCGATTCGACCGGAGAGACCAAAAGTCGCTTCCGTCAGGTAACCGACACTAAACTGGCTGGTTGAACTTAATTCAAAGTTGGTCTGGCCATAGTGGTAGGTAAGTAATTGCTGTTTACCAAAGCTGTATTTAGCGGTCAGCTCTCCGCCGTCGCTGATTTGATTGTCCCATCCCTGTGGTCGATCGCTGCCGAGCGCTGCATGGAGCTCGGTTTGGATTTTATGCACGGCGTCAAGGCCAAGTACGCCGACAGTGAAGGTGCTAACCCATGCGGTATCGCGATGGCTATCAATCACTTCTTGGGTATTGGCAAGATAAAGCAAACTGGCAAAGGGACGATCGCCGCTTTGCTGGCTTGGGTCGTCAATATATTTTGGGGTAAACACGGTGAAACCAGCTTCGATTCCATGATGGTAGCTGTGGGCAGCGGTTTGTTCTGGCAATAAACCTAATCCACGGGTAATCGCGGCACGTGGCCGCTCAAGGGACAGCGCATAATGCTTAGCTCGGGCTCCGGCGAGGGTAATGGACAGGCCGCCCGTGTAATCTTGATCACGGTGGCGTAGGGTGAATAAGTCATTATCGATATACAAGGCCCATCCGGCGTCATCGGGTTCTTGATTGAGCCACTGCCATTGACGCAGCGGTGAGCGTTCGTCTTGAATGCTACCCGCACCAGCGCGATTACTGCGTAGTGTTGCGGCGTTTGTGCTGGTCGAGTGTGACGGCTCCGTAGTAGCGGATTGCTCGGCATTCAGCCACAGCGGTAGCCAGAAAAATACTGCAGTAATGGCCCATCGCAGTAGGCCGAAAAAGGTATTCACGGTCAGCTCCAAAATAAATGACCAATCGTCTTGGATGTAATATATATGACCGGTCGTCTTATTTTAAAGGGTAGGATTCGATGGAATTGATGAAAAAACTCAATTAATCGGCGAGTAACTGTTGAATTTGCTGAATAAAAATATCGAAAGGTTGACGCTCGCGGCTGGTTTTAAGTCGCATCAAGGTGCCTTCCCAAGCACAGTGAATAAACTCAGCAAGCGCTTTCGGGTCGGTGTGCTGAGCGTTTGGCGCCGGCTGTTGAGCGCTGGCAATAACCTCAGCCAGCAACCCAATGTATTGCTCAAAGATGGCATTGGTGGTGGCGCGCAAATTGTCATTTTCGCCAGCCATCTCAAGGCTGATGTTGCCGACTAAGCAGCCGCCACAAAAGGACTGTTCGCGCATTAACTGGTATTGCTGGCTAAAAAAAGCGATGAGACGTTCCACTGGTGGCTTAGTGTTATCTTGCAGGAGTTGGCGGGCGTCGGCTAAGCTTTGCGCCGCGGCCATTTGCAGCGCCTCAATAACGAAGGACTCTTTACTGTCAAAGTGATTGTAGAAAGAACCTTTCGGCACACCGGCGCGCTCGACAATTTCCTTCACACCGGTGCCGTTATAGCCCTTTGCGGAGAGTACTTCGAGTCCTGATTGCAATATGTGTTGGCGGCAATGCGCTTTACGTCCCATCTCAATAATATATGACCGGTCTATTTAAGAGTCAATGCTGTCTTAGTTGACTGACGAGTTTGCTGCACTTGGCTTTCTATTTCTCCATCGGCGACACGTGTGATAATGATATCGCCGGGCTTTACCTGACTTTCTGACTGAATCAACTGATCGCTTTTCAAGGTCACCGAGTAACCGCGACTGAGGGTGGCCAATGGGCTAACCGTATTGAGTCGGTCGGCACGCGCGGCTAATAACGCTTGGCGCCGATTTAGCTGGGTATTAAGGGCAAAAATGAGGCGCTGTTTAAGTGCGTCATTTTTTTGCAGCGCTGTCTCGATACGGTTTTGTGGGTGACGTTGTGACAGTTGCAACTGCAAGCGGTGTAATTGCGACTGCAGGTCTTGAACGGTTTCTTTGCTGGCTTGAGCTAAACGTTGTCCAAGGCTCTGCAGCTGGCTTTGATGCTGCGCCAAAGCGCTTTGGGGGTGGATCAGTTTTAACTGAAAGCGCTCAAGTTGATGCGCTTTTAAGTTTAAGTAAGTCTTTACATTTTTGCTCAAGGCAAACTGTAGGTCGTCCAACTTTTGGCGTAATTGAGCGGCGTCGGGGGTTAACAGTTCTGCGGCCGCCGAAGGTGTTGGCGCGCGCAAGTCAGCAACAAAGTCAGCAATTGAAAAGTCAATTTCATGGCCGACTGCGGCAATCGTTGGCAGTTGACTTGCCGCAATTGCGTAAGCCAGCGCTTCTTCATTAAAGCACCATAGATCTTCCAACGAGCCTCCGCCACGGGTTAACAACAAAACATCGACTTCATTGCGTTGATTCGCGGTGTTAATCGCTTCGATAATGCCAACATGGGCTTGTCGCCCTTGCACTTGGCAGGGGTAAATGATGATTTCAGTGAGTGGAAAGCGGCGACGCATCACCGTGATTACATCTCGAATCGCCGCGCCACTGGGCGATGTTATTATTCCAACCCGTCGTGGTTGCTGTGGGATCGGACGTTTTTTGCTTGCATCAAACAATCCTGCATGCGCCAGCTTTTCTTTTAGCTGGTCAAATTGGGCTTGTAAGTTACCGGCACCAGCGGGCTCGAGAAAATCGATATTTAATTGGTAATCGCCACGTGCTTCATACAGCGTCATCTTTGCCCGAACATTAACTTGCATGCCGTTTTCTGGGCGCACTTTGAGCGTTTGGTTGCGTCCGCGCCACATGGTGCATTTAACTTGAGCTTGCTCGTCTTTTAAGGTGAAGTACCAGTGACCTGAAGCCGCAGCAACAAAGTTACTGATTTCGCCACTGATCATTAAATTACTGCCTTGTTCTTCGAGTAGCCGTTTGACTTTGCGATTCAGCTCGGTAATCGAGAGATAGCGACGTTCGCTGGGCTTTTGCGGTTTTAGCACGGGTTTCAGCATGGTGAGGAATCACTAACCTTTCAATTTCAACGCCTAATTTGCGCGTTTGAGTGAGTTCAATATATCAATAAACGTGTCATTTTTTCAGAAACATAAAAAAAAGCAATAAAAGGGTGCATTTTCTCTCTCCCGAGTGGGTCTGAAGATTGTCCTCAAAAAATGAAGGATGTTATAATCCCGCTTTGGTTTTCCAACCGTTTACCGGAAAGGTGACTCTTTATTATGCGTATTATTCAGGAAGCACTTACTTTCGATGATGTTTTATTGGTACCGGCTCATTCGACCGTGTTACCCCATCTTGCTGAGCTTAAAACTCAATTAACTCGTGAAATTTCACTGAACATCCCACTGGTATCCGCCGCGATGGATACGGTTACCGAGTCAGGCCTTGCGATTGCTTTGGCACAAGAAGGTGGTATTGGCTTTATTCATAAGAATATGACCATTGAGCAGCAAGCGGGCGAAGTAAGAAAAGTTAAAAAGTTTGAAAGTGGTGTGGTCAATGACCCAATAACGGTAACGCCAGATATTACCATTGCCGAGCTAAAACGCATTACCGCTGAAAATGGCATTTCCGGTGTTCCGGTTGTTCAGGGACAAGAGTTAGTTGGAATTGTAACCAGCCGCGATGTGCGTTTTGAAACCCATTTGGATCGTCCGATTTCGACTGTTATGACGCCAAAAGAGCGATTGGTGACAGTAAAAGAAGGTGCTGAAACGGAAGAAGCGTTAGCGTTAATGCATAAGCACCGCATCGAGAAAGTGTTGATGGTTGATGACGACTTTCATTTGAAAGGTTTGATTACGGTTAAAGATATTCAAAAAGCGGAAGACAAACCGCACGCTTGTAAAGACTCGTTAGGGCATTTACGAGTAGGCGCAGCGGTGGGCACCGGTGCCGATACCGATGAGCGCGTCGCTGCATTAGTGGCTGCTGGCGTTGATGTTATTTTGGTGGATACCTCGCATGGACATTCTCAGGGCGTGCTTGACCGAGTGAAATGGGTTAAAACCAATTACCCTGAAATTCAAGTGATTGGCGGTAACATTGCGACAGCAGAGGGCGCGCTTGCATTGGTTGAAGCCGGCGCCGATGGTGTGAAAGTGGGAATTGGTCCCGGGTCAATTTGTACCACGCGGATTGTAACGGGCGTAGGTGTGCCGCAAATTAGTGCCGTGGCAAACGTTGCCGAAGCGCTAAAAGATAAAGGTGTGCCGCTCATTGCTGACGGTGGCATTCGTTACTCTGGCGATATGTGTAAAGCCTTCGCGGCTGGTGCTTATGTGGTCATGGTTGGCAGCATGTTAGCGGGAACTGAAGAAGCGCCCGGTGAAGTTGAGTTATTCCAAGGTCGTTCATATAAATCGTATCGTGGTATGGGATCATTAGGTGCTATGTCGCAAAAGCAAGGTTCCAGTGATCGCTATTTCCAATCGTCGAATGCGGCTGACAAATTAGTTCCTGAAGGTATTGAAGGTCGTGTGCCTTATAAAGGCTCTTTGGTTGGCATCATTCATCAAATGATGGGTGGCTTGCGCAGTTCAATGGGACTGACCGGATGCAAAACGATTGAAGAGATGCGCACCAAAGCCCAGTTCGTGAAAGTTACTGCTGCTGGGATGAGTGAGTCGCACGTGCACGATGTGCAAATTACAAAAGAAGCTCCGAATTATCAAATCGGAAAATAGTGAATCAGAATTAACTATACTATGAGCCGGAAGTGAAGCTTCCGGCTTTTCTGTTTTAGCCGCAAGTGGCTGAAACCACCATGAGTCAAATAAGGTAACGCTTATGTCCAAAGACATTCATTCTAGCCGAATATTAATTTTAGATTTTGGTTCTCAGTACACCCAGTTAATCGCACGACGGGTACGGGAGATTGGTGTTTATTGCGAGCTGTATCCGTTCGATTTAAGCGAAGAGGCGATCCGCGAATTTGATCCGCACGGCATTATTTTGTCTGGCGGTCCTGAAAGTGTGACCGAGGCAACTACGCCACGAGCAGCCGATGTAGTGTTTAATTTAGGCGTACCGGTGTTAGGTATTTGTTATGGCATGCAAACCATGGCGGCGCAATTGGGCGGTGAAGTTTCTGGCTCCACAGAGCGTGAATTTGGTTATGCTCAAGTTAAGCATGTTGGTGACTCTGAATTATTTAAAGGTATCGAAGATCACGCGAATGAAGATGGCGAAGGTCTGTTAGATGTGTGGATGAGTCACGGTGACAAAGTCACTGCATTACCCGATGGATTTACGTGTATTGGCGAAAGTGGTAATGCACCGTTTGCGGCAATGGCGGATGAATCGCGTCATTTTTACGGCGTGCAGTTTCACCCAGAGGTGACTCATACGCGACAAGGTGGCCGAGTACTCGAACGTTTTGTGTTAGGTATTTGTGGTTGTGATGCTTTGTGGACCGCGGGCAATATTATCGATGATGCGGTAGAGCACATTAAACAACAAGTCGGCGATGATGAAGTAATTCTTGGCCTTTCCGGTGGTGTTGACTCTTCGGTAACGGCCGCTTTATTGCATCGAGCCATTGGTACCAATCTTACCTGTGTGTTTGTTGATAACGGCTTATTGCGTTTGAACGAAGGTGACCAGGTAATGGGCATGTTCGCGAAACATATGGGATTAAACGTAGTACGGGTTGATGCCGAAGATCGCTTTTTAAATGAGCTTAAAGGGGTTAATGATCCGGAAGACAAACGTAAGATCATTGGTCGTGTCTTTGTCGAAGTTTTTGAAGAAGAGTCGAAGAAATTAAAATCGGCGCGATGGCTGGCTCAAGGCACCATTTATCCTGATGTGATTGAGTCTGCAGGTGCAAAAACTGGCAAGGCTCATGTGATCAAATCGCATCATAATGTTGGCGGATTACCAGATGACATGGAACTTGAGTTAGTTGAGCCGTTGCGTGAATTGTTTAAAGATGAAGTGCGGAAAATTGGTTTAGAACTCGGACTTCCTTACGACATGTTATATCGTCATCCATTTCCTGGACCAGGTCTTGGTGTACGCATTTTAGGTGAAGTGAAAAAAGAGTACGCTGATCTATTGCGCCGCGCCGATGCTATTTATATTGAAGAGTTGTACAAGCACGACCTTTATCATAAAACATCTCAAGCCTTTACGGTGTTTTTACCGGTAAAATCGGTGGGTGTTATGGGGGATGCGCGTAAATATGATTACGTTGTATCACTGCGCGCAGTTGAAACCATCGATTTTATGACGGCTCGTTGGGCACATTTACCCTATGAGTTTTTAGAGCATGTTTCAAATCGAATCATCAATGAAATCGATGGCATTTCGCGCGTAACCTACGACATCTCATCAAAACCGCCTGCGACAATCGAGTGGGAATAACCGGCGCCGGAGTGTAACCCTTACCGGGTTGGTTGAGTGGCAATGGAATTTACCGAGCAGGATTATCATTTTATGCAGCGAGCACTGGTGCTCGCTGAACGCGCCGCTGAGCACAATGAGGTGCCGGTGGGCGCTGTCGCGGTCCTTGATAATCAAATTGTTGGTGAAGGGTATAACCAACCAATCACGCTAAGCGATGCAACCGCACATGCTGAGATTATGGCTTTGCGCGCAGCTAGCCAAACGCTAAGTAATTATCGCTTATTAAATTTAACCTTGTATGTGACGCTCGAGCCGTGTCCAATGTGTGCCGCGGCTATGGTTCATGCACGTATCGCGCGTGTAATCTATGCCGCTAGTGATGCAAAGACCGGAGCTTGTGGTTCAGCGATGAGTTTACTCGAGCACCCGTCGCACAATCATCAAGTCGAGTCGCATGGAGGTTTAATGGCGACGGCAGGCGCTGAGTTATTGTCTAATTTCTTTCGCCAACGCCGGCAACAAATTAAGGCCGCGCGCCAAAGCAAACCCAACGCTTAAACTTTTACTTTAAATATCTCGCTGTGAGTATTATTTTCTTACATTCTGTTTTTATTTCAAACACTTGCATTTACGCTAAATTTGTCTAACTTTAGTTGTAGGCATAATGAGGTGTATTCTTAGTGTCAAAAGTACTAGTGGTTGATGATGATGCCATGGTCCGAATGGCCCATGAGCGAATGTTAATGGATGACTTTTCGGTAAAATGTGTCGAGTCAGGCGAAGCTGTATTCGCCATATTTGATGATTTTGAACCGGATGTTGTTTTATTGGATTTACATTTGCCGGGTATTGATGGCTACGAAATTTGTCAGCGGCTAGGTGCCGAAGGCTACTTAGCGACAACCTCGGTTATCTTTGTGTCTTCCTCGAGTGATATCGATACGCGAATAAAAGCCTTCGAGTCAGGCGCTGATGACTTTATTTCTAAGCCACTCGATCCGGAAGAGTTGTTATCAAAAGTTAAAGTACTCACCGAGCGCAAACAAAAGTTGCAGCGTATTCAAAATGATCTGCAAAGCGCTCAGAAGACCGTCATGACGGCAATGTCGACCAGCAGTGAGCTGGGACGGGTAATGCAGTTTGTCGAGCATTCATTCTCATTGGTTACCGTGGCTGCGTTATGTCAGAGTACTTTCGACTTACTAAACTCCTTAGATCTTAAAGCCACCATTATGACCGAGGTGAATCAGGTTCGAGAGTTCTTTTCTTATGAAGGGGACACACGACCGATTGAGCGTGAACTATTAGAAGTCTTGCGCGAACGCGGACGGTTTTTTGATTTTAAAATGCGTACCCAAGTGAATTATTCGCATGTTTCGTTGCTAGTGCTGAATATGCCGGTTGACGATCCTGATCGTTACGGACGGATAAAAGATTTATTGCCGGCCATTATTGGTTGTTTGAATTCACGGTTGTCGGAAATAGAAGCCCAGCAAAATGTGTTAACCCAAGCACAAGAGCTAATTCACTCGTTCGAAGTGATTCAAATGACGATGCGCTCACTAACCGACTCCTTGGGAAGTAATCAACAAAAGGCAAGCGAGCGATTACATAAAATGGTGTATGAGCTTCAAGTATTTATCCAGCGTCTGGGACTAGAAGAAGATCAAGAAGAGCGAGTCATTAAGTACGTCGATGATGCGGTGGAAGAGTCGCTTGCCTTGTTGGATGCCGGGGAAACCATATTTACCTCTTTCGAAGATATTTTAGTGCACTTGCAAAGTACGGTAGAAAGTCAAAGCCGGGTGGTGGATAAAATTTCTCGTGAAAAAGAACAAATGCAAAACACTTCGGATGTCGCCGATAGCGCAGACATTGAACTGTTTTAAATATTTTATAACAACACCACCAATACAACACCCACGATAGCCAGCGCACTGCCGAGCCATTTTTTATTGGAAATGGGCTCCTTTAAAAACAAAGCAGCTAAGATCACGATAAAGATAAAGTTGGTTTCGTTTAAAATTGCCGCTACTGAAGCCGAAGTATATTTATAGCCGGCGAGCCACAATGACATAGCGATGTAAGACCCCATAATACTGGCAACAATAATCATCGGCCATTGTTGCACTTGCCGTATTTTGTGCCAGCTTTGAATGGTTTTGCGCGTGATCACTAACCACAGCAGCATTCCGATCACGCCAATCAATAGTCGTAATCCGGTGACATAGAAAAATGGTTCGCTTTCAACGATAGGTTTTATCAACACAACGCCTAAAGCGGTCAAGAAAACTGAACTTGCGGCGTATAAAACCCCTTTGATTGGATTGGCTAAATGATCCAAACTGGGCGACTTATCGAGACTAATAAATATAATGCCGCCTAGTACCAGAACGAGGCCTAACCATTGGTAAAATCCAAGCGACTCATTCAGATAGAACATCGACAAGATCACCACTGAAGGACTGTACAAAGCCGCCACAATTCCGGTTGCGCCGGCACCAATAGTATTTAGCGCTTTCATATACAAAGTGTCGGCAATGGCAATGCCGATAAACCCACTGAATATGATCAACAGCCAGTCGTTAAACGAGAAGCTCGGAATCAGTAAGCCTTCAAACCACCATGAAGTCAAAGCGATTAAAATAACACCAATAATATTTTTAATAAGGTTAAGTTCAAAGGCAGGTAAACGTGTTCCAATTTTAGTGAACATAATGACGGCGATAGCCCACATTAGGGCACTGGAAAGCGCAAATATTTCACCGATGCCGATTTCGCTCATAAGATGACCACTGTTCACATTTTTCATCAGATTTAATTCGGCGCCTAGTGTAATCAATTCAGGCAACCAGCGATAGCATTCTTCAACCACTGCTCCTACCAGTTGCCCAAAGGTCGCTTTATAGCAATTAACCGACCTTGAATTTTTCATAATGGTAGGTTCAGTGGTAAAATTTGCCTCCCGAATTTTTCTGGAACATGTTTGGCCCATTGATATTTCTATAATGTTTAATTAAATCAATTGGTTAGATATAAACTTATACAGTACAGGTGGTAACGGTTATGGCCGATAAATCAATTCCTTATCAATCACAGCACAAAGTCCGCGTGGTAACGGCAGCCTCTCTCTTCGATGGGCATGACGCAGCCATAAATATTATGCGCCGGATTATTCAGTCAACCGGTTGTGAGGTAATACATTTGGGTCACAATCGTTCGGTACAAGAAATTGTCGACTGTGCGATACAAGAAGACGTACAGGCAATTGCCATGACTTCCTACCAAGGCGGTCATGTTGAATATTTAAAATATATGTATGACTTACTGCAAGAGCGCGGCTGCGGTCATATCAAAATTTTTGCTGGTGGCGGTGGCGTAATTTTGCCTGACGAGATTGAAGAGCTGCATGCACACGGTATCACTAAAGTTTACTCGCCCGATGATGGCCGCGAATTAGGGCTGCAGGGGATGATCAACGACTTGGTCATGCGTGCTGACTTTTCGACCGGTGCTGATCTTACCGATGAGGCCAAGCGCCTTAGTGCTTCCGATCACCATGCGCTGGCACGGTTGATTTCCGCGGCAGAAAATCACGGTGACGCGAATCGAGAATTACTGACGACCATTAAGCAACAAGCCGAAGCGTCGAAGACTCCAGTATTGGGAATCACTGGCACCGGTGGCGCGGGTAAGTCATCGTTAGTTGACGAATTGGTACGTCGCTTTTTACTCGACTTTGAAGATAAGTCAATTGCCATTATTTCCGTTGACCCATCTAAGCGCAAAACCGGTGGTGCTCTTCTCGGCGATCGAATTCGTATGAATGCCATTAACAATGAGCGTGTTTATATGCGTTCGTTAGCAACCCGCCAATCGAATCTTGCCTTATCACCTCATGTACAAGATGCGGTCAATATTGTTAAAGCGGCTGGTTTCGATTTAGTTATTTTGGAAACTTCCGGCATCGGTCAATCAGATACCGAAATTGTCGAACACTCTAATATGTCAATGTATGTGATGACGCCTGAGTTTGGAGCTGCTACGCAGTTAGAAAAAATTGATATGTTGGATTTCGCGGATATTGTTGCGATTAATAAATTTGATAAACGCGGCGCCTTGGATGCGCTGCGCGATGTTAAAAAGCAGTATCAACGAAACAATACCTTGTTTGACAAGAATGTTGATGAGATGCCGGTCTATGGCACTATCGCGAGTCAATTTAATGATCCGGGAACCAATGCGCTATACAAAGCGATTATGGATAGCTTAGTGGCAAAAACCGGCGTCGATTTGCAATCAAACTTTGCCATTACTGATGAAATGTCAGAGAAGATATACATTATTCCACCAAAGCGGACGCGTTACTTAGCTGAAATCGCTGAGAATAATCGTAAGTATGATGAGTGGGTAAATGAGCAAGCTGAGATTGCTGAAAAGCTGTATGGTCTTAAGCAATCTATGACCACGATTAATGGTTTAGCCGATAGCGCGGGTAATGAAGTTGTAACCACGCTAGAACAAACCTATCAAGACATTGAATTAGCATTAGATGGGCAAAACCGTAAGTTACTCGACGAGTGGGACGAGAAAAAGCAGGCCTACCAAGCTGATGAGTTTGTTTATCAAGTTCGTGGCAAAGACATTAAGGTACAAACTAAATCAGAGTCTTTGTCGCATAATAAGATTCCTAAAATTGCGGTGCCTAAGTATCGTAGTTGGGGCGATATTTTAAAATGGAACTTGCAGGAGAACTTTCCCGGCGAATTCCCTTACACGGCTGGCGTGTTTCCATTTAAACGTGAAGGTGAAGATCCTACCCGAATGTTTGCCGGCGAGGGCGGACCGGAGCGAACCAATCGCCGTTTCCACTATGTCTCGTTAGGGATGCCTGCTAAACGATTATCAACGGCTTTTGACTCGGTTACTTTGTATGGAGAAGATCCAGATTTTCGTCCAGATATCTACGGAAAAATAGGTAACTCAGGTGTTTCAATTTGTTGTTTAGATGATGCAAAAAAATTGTATTCAGGGTTTAATTTAGCGGACCCCAAAACGTCTGTTTCCATGACCATTAATGGCCCGGCTCCAATTTTAGTTGGCTTTTTTATGAACGCCGCAATTGATCAGCAGTGTGAGTTGTACATTAAAGAGCATGGACTTGAAGCCGAAGTTAAAGAGAAAATCGCCGCTATTTATCAAGCGAAAGGGCAACCAGTTCCGACTTATCAAGGCGAATTACCCGAAGGGAATGATGGACTTGGTTTGATGTTGTTAGGGGTAACCGGCGATCAAGTATTACCGCAAGAAGTGTATGCAAAAATTAAAGCTGAAACCCTTAGTGCGGTGCGAGGCACTGTTCAAGCGGATATTTTGAAAGAAGACCAGGCGCAAAATACCTGTATTTTCTCAACAGAGTTTGCCTTGAGATTAATGGGTGATGTGCAAGAGTACTTTATTAATAATAACGTTCGTAACTTTTATTCTGTTTCGATTTCGGGTTATCACATTGCTGAGGCCGGTGCGAATCCTATTTCGCAATTGGCGTTTACACTAGCCAATGGCTTTACATTTATTGAGTACTACCTTGCTCGCGGAATGGATATTAATAAGTTTGCGCCAAACTTTTCGTTCTTCTTTTCTAATGGTATGGATCCTGAGTATGCAGTGATGGGACGAGTAGCGCGACGAATTTGGGCGAAAGCGCTTAAGCATCTATATAAAGCAGATGCACGCTCGCAAATGCTTAAATATCATATTCAAACTTCGGGTCGGTCATTGCACGCTCAAGAAATTGACTTCAATGATATTCGTACCACGTTGCAAGCTTTGTATGCGATTTACGATAACTGTAATTCGCTTCACACCAATGCTTATGACGAAGCGATTACCACACCAACTGAAGAGTCGGTACGTCGCGCTATGGCGATTCAATTAATTATCAATCGCGAGTTAGGATTGGCGACTAACCAAAATCCATTGCAAGGTGCCTTTATTATAGAAGAGTTAACCGACTTAGTTGAAGAAGCCGTGTTACTTGAATTTGAACGCATTTCTGAGCGTGGTGGTGTATTGGGCGCAATGGAAACCATGTATCAACGTTCGAAAATTCAGGAAGAGTCATTGTACTATGAAACATTGAAGCACACCGGTGAGCTACCGATTATTGGTGTGAATACATTCCTGTCGTCGAAAGGTTCGCCAACCAACATTCCACAAGAAGTTATCCGTTCGACTAAAGAAGAACGAGAGTATCAAATTGGGACGGTTGAGAAGCTGCACGGGCGGTTTAGTCAAGAAAGCGAGCAAGTGCTCAATGAAGTGCAAAGTGCGGCTCTACAGAACCAAAACATTTTTGCCGAGTTAATGGAAGCTACAAAGTACTGTACATTAGGCCAAATATCTAATGCGCTTTATCAAGTGGGCGGCCAATATCGACGTAACATGTAAACGACGCAAGATGTAAATTGTGTATAAGAAAAAAAGGCGACCAACGGGTCGCCTTTTTTGTTTGTCTCGTTAGTAACTGCGTTTGCGGTTGCGCCACTTGCGATCAAGCCAGTGAGCGGTCGCGCGCATTTTTTGTTGAAATACGGTTAACCATTTGCGCGCAATTGGATATTCAGTTGCTAACAGCGCTAATCCAAGAGGAATAATTAAAATTGCGGGTCCCGGAAGAACGATAAACACAATACCGATTAGGAGTATGAGTATTCCAACGAGCGTAACTAACGTTTTCTTTACGTATCGCATACAGTGTCCTTGTTGCTTAGCCATTGGTCGAAATTTAGTCGATAGAATCGCGAAGTTCGACGGAAAGGATGACTAAAGCAAAAAGAGGGCCAGTAATTAAACTCAGTAAAAACAATGGGTTATCGAACGCTTTGTTGCCCTCTTGGTTAATTAACTAATGAAATAGTGAAATTGGCTAATAACCTGCTCGCAAAAAGGTGAGGTTGCTTTTCTC
>JABXHQ010000139.1 GCA_013373545.1 Gammaproteobacteria bacterium | reverse complement strand
TCCGGTGCCAGGCGCAAACTGATATTACCGAAGCCATAACCATCGTAGCGATCGGCTTGTTGGCCAATAAAATCTAACCGGTATTGAATATGGCGCCAGTGGTTGAGTGTTTGAAATAACTGTTTTGACCAATGTGGGTGCTGCTCGAGAGGACACTCGTTATGTTCGAGGACAAACTTTATAACACCTTCTTGTTCATGCGAAAGAGAGGATTGATCGACCATTACGCTATTCGGACTCTGGGCTATTTATCTTAGGGTGGTATTATACGCTGAAGCGACCGATAAAAAACCGCTAAAACCATGCTAACCGTACAAAGCATTAATTGACTGAGCCGAAATGTCATCACTGATTATTTTATTCATTTGTGTCAGCGCCGGGTTGTTACTCGCGCGGATTAAAGCATTACCCGAAAATGCTGCCCAAGTTCTTAACTTGTATGTGATTTGGGTGGCGTTACCGGCACTGGTACTAAGCAACATGAGTGAGTTTACTCTATCGGCCGCCGCTCTTTTCCCTATGTTGGTGGCATGGGCTGCATTACTCGTTAGCGCGGTCATCGTCGTTTTGGTGGTGCGATCTGCGGGTTGGAGTCGAGACACGCAAGCGGTGCTATTGCTATTGGTACCTTTAGGCAATACTTCTTTTTTGGGGATCCCTTTAGTCACTGCGTTAATGGGCAATCAGGTTTTGCCCTATATTATCTTATATGACCAATTGGGCAGCTTTTTGGCTTTGGCGACCTACGGCACTGTTGTTGTAGCACTGCATTCAGGAACCGCTGTTTCGGTGCCAGTCATGACTCGTAAAGTACTCACTTTTCCACCTTTCATCGCATTGATCGGCGCTTTGCTAATTAATCTATTTGGCGGTTTGCCTGCCGTTGGCCTTGTGGCACTGCAAGCAATTGGGGCAACTTTGGTGCCGGTAGTGATGGTGGCGGTGGGGCTGCAGTGGCGCTTTCGCTTGCCGCGTGATGATCGCTGGCCAATGGTGATTGGTTTAGCGATTAAACTACTGCTGCTGCCGTTAATGGTGTGGGGGGCAATGCGGCTGCTGGTGATCAGTCCGGAGTTAGCGCAAACCATGGTACTCGAGTCGGCCATGGCTCCGATGATTTCGGCGGGCGCTTTGGCTACCTTGCATAACTATCGGCCGCAATTAGTGGCGGCAATGGTGGGCTATGGATTATTGTTTGCGTTTGCCACCGTACCGCTGTGGTGGTGGCTATTACAGTAGCTTACAACCTTGATCTAGGCAGCACGTGTGTCGGAGCGTTGTAGACAGTTCAGGTGACTGTTTAATGCCTGGATCGCTTGCTGGCGCGTCAAATGCAATTCAAAACTATCGCGGTTTTGTTCTTGTTCAATTAAACGCAGTAATTCAACATGCCAATCGAGGGTATTGTCGCCCAGAACATTTTTTAAATGGCTGAGCATTAGATAGTTTTCTACCGCGACACTGCGTAACCATTCAATGGTGCGCGCAGCATTCGGTGGCAGCATGCTCATGCGAATGCTGGTATCGCCCGCTAATGCCGCTTCTAAAAACAGGCTCTGTTGCATCTGTAAGGTTTGCTCGCGGCGCATAGCATGAGTTTCGGCGGCTTGGCGTATGGCCAATAGCTTGCCTTTCTCACGGTTGATCTGGTGCGTGCGCCAAAAACGTAATAGTCGCGGCGAGACAATGAGTAATATTGCTAATGCAGCCGCGATGCTAAAGCTTAGCGCTAACGGTGCGGTTGTGATCGATCCCTGAGATTGTGCAAATCCTTCCGGTGGTAACAGCAATAAAACAAGTAAATTCAATAAGGTAAAGGCAGTGGATCGCAAAGTGGGCTCTTTCAATAGGTGCTTAAATCTCGGCCGGAGATTATAAGGGCTTGGCGTTAGATGACAAGCGTTGGCTAAGGTGAAAATTACCGAGATTTATCAGTTGCGCAGAAAATGTTCGATCTAATCAATGAAATGCATATCTAATTAGTTAGTTTTCTTCTATAATGCACGTCTTTAGAAAGCTTTGGCTTTCGATCGTGTTACCCCCCAATCAATCGGAAACTCCAATAATTATGTCAGATACAACCACGGTGAGCTTTGATCAGCTTTCATTGCCGGCGCCTGTTTTACAAGCCCTGAAAGAAATCGGATATGAAAAGCCATCTCCTATACAAGAAGCCTGCATTCCTTTGATCCTAGATGGCATTGACCTAATTGGTCAGGCGCAAACAGGTACCGGAAAAACAGCCGCATTTGCATTACCTTCGTTGGCGAAAGTCGACGTTAGTATTAACAAACCTCAAATTTGTGTTATTTGTCCTACTCGCGAATTAGCCATCCAAGTTTCAGAAGCGTTTGGTGAATACGCTAAGCATATTAAAGGATTCCGCGTGATGCCGATTTACGGTGGTCAACCTTATCCACCGCAATTACGCCAGTTAGAAAAAGGGGTTCATGTTGTCGTTGGAACGCCAGGGCGAATTATGGATCATATGCGTCGAGGTTCATTGAAGTGGGACAACTTAAAAACCTTAGTACTCGACGAAGCAGATGAAATGCTGCGCATGGGTTTCATTGATGATGTGGAATGGATCCTAGAGCACACTCCGGAGCAACGCCAAATTGCCTTGTTTTCGGCGACGATGCCCAAGCCAATTAAGAAAGTAGCTGAAAAGTTTCTTAATGAACCGCAGCATGTACAGATTGAAAGTAAAGCGCGCACCGCCAGTACTATTGAGCAATTATTTGTATCGGTGAGTAACAATTACAAATTAGAAGCACTAACACGAATTTTGGAGAGTGAAAACTCAGACGCAACCATTGTGTTTATGCGCACCAAAAGCAGCTGTGATGAGCTAGCCAAAAAGTTAACCGCGCGTGGTTTTTCCGCCGAGGCAATTCATGGCGATATGCAGCAAAAGCAGCGTGAACAAATGGTGCAACAACTGAAAGACTCTAAAATCGATGTAATAATTGCCACTGATGTTGCGGCTCGCGGATTAGACGTTGAGCGCATCAGCCATGTTATTAACTACGATATTCCGCATGACTCTGAATCTTACGTACATCGAATTGGCCGTACCGGGCGTGCTGGCCGAGATGGTAAAGCGATTCTATTTGTAACGCCACGCGAAAAACATTTATTGCGCATGATTGAGCGTAACAACTCGACGCAAATTGCGCGCATGTCGTTACCGTCAGTCGAAGTAATTAATGACGAGCGGACGCGACGTTTCTTTGAAGAAGTGCAACAGCAAATTATTGCCGGTGAGCACGAAGCTTATCGTCAGTTGATTGAAAGTATTCAAAGCGAGCATAATCAGTCAGGTGTTGATATTGCAGCAGCACTCGCCAGCTTATTATTTAAAGGTAAACCTTTATTGCTGGAAAGCTTGCCGGAAATTCCGGATTTCGATGATAACCAAGGCCGCGATCGTGATCGCAACAAACGAGTAAAATCGAAAAAGGCACCGGTTTCTACTAAACCAGAACCTCTTAAGGGGGATCCGGGAGTAGAACTTGAGCGCTTCGTGATTCATGTTGGACGTGATCATGGTGTTTCACCCAAGCATATCGTAGGCGCAATTGCCAACGAAGCCGATTTAGAAAGTCGTTATATCGGTAATATCAAGTTGTTTGATGAAGTGACCACGGTTGATTTACCGGCCGATATGCCGAGCGAAGTAATGCAAATACTCAAGCGCGCTCGCGTTTGCGGACAAGCATTGAATATCGAGCCTGCTAGTGATTATGTAAAAGGCGATGGTTCCTCGAAAGGGGATGCAAAAGGTGCCGGTAAACGTAAACCAAAACGCAGCGGTAAGCCGGGCAAGCCACGTCGTGGAAATGACAAGCCGGCTAAGAAAGGTAAGCGTGAAGGTACTGGCAAAAGTCGCAAGAAAGACTAATCAAGCCTGCTGAAAAAGAGCATCTAAAAAATCGATAAAGCCGCGCCTGCGGCTTTATTTTTGCCACTCGTCTTCTATACTCAATAGCTCAGTGATGTCCAACCTAGGGATGCTTTATGAGCTGGAAAAATTTGAGTATAAAGGTCAAAATTGTTATTCCTCTTCTCATTATTTTAGCGCTAGTCATTGTCTTATCGGTGCAACAAATTATTGCGCTTAAAAGCGTTTCAAATGATTTTTATCGAATTCAAAAAAGCTACACACCGGCGTTAAATTTAACCTTAAATGCCGATCGTGATCTCTACCAAGCGCAACTGGCCGAGCGTACTATGGCTTTGCAAGGAGCGAACAGCCAATTACGCAGTAGCTTTGATGAAAACGTTCAACAGGTAGAAGATCGCATTGGTCAGGTTGCTCAGTTAGCTATTAATGACAATATTCGAAGCATGTCACGCGATTTTCTCAGTCAATTAAGCCAGTGGAAAAATGCGTCGCGGAATATGCTCAATGATCTTCGTAGCAACAAGATTAGCTTGTCTGCGGCTGCTGAATTAAGCCAAGGCTCGCTTAACGATCAGTTCGAGAGAATGCGTGAAGTACTCGATAGTATTGGCGAGCGCATAATCGCAACTTCAGAGCAGCTAACCGAAGACGTCAACGCTACCAGTGATCGCGCTGAACTCACGTTATTAATTCTGGCGGTTATGACGTCACTCATTGTAGTGGCGATTATCTTTCTATTCCCCCCCACAATTACGCGGCGTATCGAGCTTTTCAACCATGCGATTAACGAATTAGCCGCTGGTGAAGGCGACTTAACCGCGCGACTACCCGATTTAGGGGAGGATGAAATTGGCCAAGTAAGTCGTGAATTGAATCGCTTTTTAAGCACGCTTCATTCTATTGTTACTAATATTATCAATACGGCTAATCAAGTTGAGCAAGCTTCGTCGGCACTCACCGCAATAGCAGGTGACAACAAAGTGTCGAGCGAACAGCAAGCTGAAGCCGTATCCTTGGTAGCGACGGCGGTCACGCAAATGAGCAGCGCGATTGGTGAAGTCGCTTCGAATAGTACGGCGGTGGCGAATGAAACTGGCGAAGCCGATCAAAGCGCAGTAAATGTTGCGGATATCTTTAGTGCATCGATTCGTGACATTAGTGAATTGGCAACTAATGTCAATCAGTCGGCTGAGGTGATGAGTCGCCTTGAGCAGGAAGCGTCGGATATTGTTATGGTTTTAGATGTCATTAAAGGGATCGCTGAACAAACCAATTTACTGGCGTTAAATGCAGCCATTGAAGCGGCGCGCGCAGGTGAGCAAGGCCGCGGATTTGCTGTTGTTGCTGACGAAGTAAGAACTTTAGCCAGTCGAACGCAAGAATCTACCGAGCAGATTAACCAAATTATTGATCGTTTGCACGGCGGTGTGAACGAAGCCGTAACCATAATGACACAAAGCAAAGAGCGTTCCAAAGGAACTGTTGACTCGGCCACGCACGCGCAAAGTAAGTTGTCGGAAATTACGCGTTATTTATCTTCAATTAATGAACGAATTTTGCAAGTAGCGACGGCGGTTGAACAACAATCTACGGTTATTGATGATATCAGCCAAAATGTTGAACGGATTAATGTTTCATCGCGCGCAACCTCGGAACGTGGTCGCGATGTTGAAGCGGCCTGTTCACGCTTAGCGACGCTCTCGACCGATTTGAAGCAAGAGGTGGCCAGCTTTAAAGTGTGAGCTGATTAGCTTCTAATTTATCGAGTAACTAATTTATCTGATGCAAACCGATTGTGGTTCGCGAGCGATCGAACATTCGTTATCAGCAAGTCTGATTTTTGCTCTAGCCATAGTTATCAAAGAGCTGTAGGCTGTGCGGGAAGAAAATGTGAGCGGTTTATTTGCGCTTAAATGAATATAATATGCGATTAACTGTCTTAAGAGTTGAGCAAGAGGGATAGCAAATGCCTTCTATAAAGTTTAAAGGGCCTGCTCTTGTAGCCAGTTCCGAAGAAAATGATGACGGGTCACTTGATTTAATAACTGACAGGGTAATCTTGGAGTCCTTAAATGGGCTAAAGCACGAAGATGAGGAATTCTCCGATTATCTATTTGATAGTGAGGAAACAAGTAGTTTTGCAGATGAGGTATCCGGCGGCATCTTGTCATTCGAATATGACGCTTCTTCGAGCTCTTTGATTGGCTCTATTGAGTATCAGCTGTCTCGTTCCCTCTCTGAAGATGAAGTAGAAGCTCTCCGGGAATACACAATCGAACAATTAACTGATGGTATAGGTTCCAACTTTTCTCAGGAAAGAGCATTGAATGGTAAAGTTACACCATTTATAAACACTGAGAAATTGGCCTGTGATCAAGCCAGCTAACAAGCTGTGTAACGATCGGCCCGCCAAAATACGGGTACAAATATTAGGGTCAGAGTCGATTACTTGGCGCATTTTTTGACTGAACTGCCAAAGTAGCCTGAGAACCTTGAGCTTTTATTGCCTAGGGAAATTAAGCTAATATAAATTTCAATATGCGCTTACGATTTAACAAGGATTGTAGATATGCAGAAGGTCTGTCTCATATTTTTATTGATGCTTTCTTTAAATACTTTTGCCTGTTCCTGCGAGTCTATACCGCTTGATGAAAGATTTCGTGAGGCAAGCTTGGTCGTTACAGTGCGACTACTTGAAAGGAGTGGGAACAGGGGCTCTTTTGAATTAATAGAGCAATATAAAGGAACCAGCAAATTAGGTCCTAAAATTAGTCTCTCGATGGGCGCTAACAACTCATGTGATGTACCCCATAGTTCAGCGGTAAACTATTTGGTTTTTATTGCCGATACTACTAACCCCGGCATGGTAGCGTGTAACTCAATGCCTCTTGAACGCTATCGTTTGGACTCGCCAAGTGTCGAGTCGGGACCATCGGAGAGCGAGGTTGAAAATATCCTTGAGGTTTTGCGTATTCTAAAAATGAAGAATGACATGAGAGAGAATGCAAAACCTAAATTAGATTATTAGGGAAACAATTTGTTCTAATTACCGATGGTTAAATTCAGGTTTATCGCCTCACCAGACCATCAAGGTAATGTGGTTGAGTGTTGCGGAAATACTAAGTGGATAGTCAATTTCCTCTAACTTTACTCTTTATAAATAAAGCCTTTTACAACATGAAGCTTGATAATTGACTCTGACCCTAATTACTTCTACTAATTACTTCTAATCACTTTGCTGTGGCGGCTTAACTAAGTATTGATTTTCTAGACGACAAAACTGTTCAAGTAAACAATTGCTTGAACAGTTTTTTCTCGTCGATCTCATCACCTTTAATTAGTTAAAGTATTAGCAATCAATACCTAGCCGGTTGCATTTTAAATGCTTTTATCTAAATTCTTTATCTTTCACAACTCGAGCATTATAAATAGCCACTTGTTTTAACTTGATAAATTAGTTTGACTTGAAAGTATAAGGTGGGTTCAGGGTGAGTTTTGTTTGCCAATTTAATCTTTCGTTTAGTAGGGTTTTGAGTGTCAGAGTGTTTGCCTGGTGCGCCTGTATTTTAATATTATTCGCACTCTCGGGTTGCATACTTATAACTGATGCATCGACACGGTTAGCTTATGATATTCGTGATGCTGCGCTAAAGTTGGAATCATCTCAGGAGTCAGAAATTGAGATTACCCACGCGCCACTGGCTTGGCCTGACGGTATTGACTCGGACTATCGCGTCTTGATTCAAACCACGGAGTCTACAACAAAACCAAGCGGCTCGATGGCTATTGGTAATTCTGCCACTTCCTACCACCGTCGATTTGTGTCTGTACCTAAAACGCTTTACATCACAAAGAAGAAAGGTGAAAGCATCAAAATTCTGCTCAGAAAAACGGATAAACTATGGCACTACAAGGGCGATGGCGAGACCCTAAAGGGCGACAAAACCATAGAATTAATTCGATTAGACTGAGTGACTTGATATTTTTAAAAAGTGCTCTTTCTTCGGCCGATTTATGCTATCTTCTGATGATGTTTTCTAATACCCGATTTTAACAATGCACCGTTTATTATTTGCTTTGCTGCTTCTCAGTTTTACTGCGACATCTCATTGCTTAGAGCCTCTGAAACGAGTTTGGAATCACGAGCTGAAGGATATTCAATGTCTATATGATGATCCTAGAAAGAAGTTAATGGATTGTGGCTTAACAATTAAGTTACCGCTTGCAAACCCTATGTTAGATAGAGCTTATATCAACTACTCAAACATCAATGATAGAAAGTGGACATTGTATCTAGAGCATACTGAGAAACTTAACTCACCTCTGGTTATAATTATTGATAACAAAATAAGGTTAAAGGTATCAAGCAATGTCTATAACTTTTATCTTGATCAAGAAGATGTAGATGAGCTTTCTAAAGCGGAACAGCACGTTCAGTTTTACATTAATAAACAATATAACGTGAAAATCGATGCTAAATATTTTAATCGGTTAGTAGAGCTCAAGAATATCGTGAACAAAGGATATGTTGCACCGCCTTCATCAAAAGAAAATTAGAGAAAATTAGGGTCAGAGTCAATTTAGCTCTAGTCTGTTCTTTCCGTATATTGCTTTTTACAATATGAAGTTCAATAATTGACTCTGACCCTATTTATTCCTCTATTTATTTCAGCCGCCGAAAAAGCAAGGTGTAAAAGTGAAAATTATTCTAACACTAAGTTTGATCGTGTTATCTATATCTTCTTGTTTCTCTGAAGGCGAGAGGTATTTTCTCCTAACTGAGTACAAGGCTAGTAAGCATAAAAGCATGGGAGAAGTAGTAGTCAGAGATGGCCAAGACTGGATTACACCAGGGGCTTTTGATATAAGCTTTGTTGTGATTATGGATATTGATCGTGATGAAGAGTTTGATATTAGCGAACTGACTTACACAATTAATGTTGATAGTGTTTATGCTTTTAAAGAGTACCGGTATGTCTTACTTATAGTGGAAAAACGCGATGATATCTTCAAGTTGATAGACTGGCAGATCTTACGTAGATTTTTTTGTATATCTGAAGACTTAGTTCCAAGTGAGAGATCAGAGTTTTATTTCAAGATGCAAAAGGAAGGTTACAAAAAGAAACTGTGCCGTGCATTATGAGTCATAGAGTCAGTGAGCTCGAGATTTTGAGGAGAGCCACCACTTTGGCAATTTTTCGTAAAATTATAAAGTTAAGGTCAGATTCAATTTGTCGCTGGCTTAACCTTTTGTCGATATCGCCGTTTAAAATATGAAGTTCGATAATTGACTCTAGCCTTACTTACTTTACATCCAGTAACGGGTCATTTCATAATTGTTCCGTAAATATAACAAGGGTAGCCAAACGGCTGCGCGCTGCGTCTGCCGCTGCTTTGGGCGTTAACAGACATCAAAACGGCCGCTATGCGTTCGACAAAAGCCATTTTCAAAATTTCAGCAATCAGTCCCAAAAGAGAACAGCACAGACCCAAAGAGAAAAGCTGAGACGTAAAACTAGCAGCATGAACCGATGTCCTCATCCTTACGTTCAACAACTTTTAAGCTGCTTGTTAAGCCGTCTTTTGAAAAAGTGCTTCCTCGTCATAGGCCTGCGAAACAGGGTATTGCGGCACATCTATTGTTTGTGAGTTCTGCTCGGTTAAATTCAGCTCATCATACAGGGCGACGACTTCACCAATAATGATCATCGCTGGAGAGGACAGCTTTGCTTGCTGAACTTTGTCCGCAATAGTTTCTAACGTACCAATCACCACTTTTTGGTCAGGCCGCGTTGCATTTTGTACCACCGCAACTGGAATCTGCTTATTGCGACCATGGGCAATCAATTGTTCACTAATAATATTTAGGCTCGCTAATCCCATATAGACTACTAAGGTATTGTTGGTTTGCGCGAGTGCTGTCCAGTCGAGTTCGACACTATCATTTTTTAAATGTCCAGTGGCGAAAGTTACCGATTGCGCAAAGTCGCGATGGGTTAATGGGATCCCACAGTAACTCGACGTACCCGCCGCGGAGGTAATGCCGGGGACTACTTCAAACGCAACTCCGGCGGCTACTAACTGCTGGGCTTCTTCGCCGCCGCGCCCAAAAATATAGGGATCGCCGCCTTTTAGCCTTACCACTCGTAAACCTTGCTTGGCTAGTTTAATGAGCAATTCGTTGATACCGGTTTGCGACAAGCAATGGTTAGCTCGCTGCTTACCGACAAAAATGCGCTGTGCATCGCGGCGAACGAGGTTGAGTATTGGCTTCGACACCAAACGATCGTATACCACTACATCTGCTTGTTGCATTAAGCGTAGCGCTTTAAAGGTTAACAGATCGGGATCGCCCGGACCGGCGCCCACCAAATAAACTTCACCAGTCTGAGTTCGCTCATCGGCAGTGAAATTTTGTAAGGTTGAGAGCAACGCTTGTTCCGCAGCTGCGGTTCGGTTTGCAAAAACTTTGTTGGCAACCGGGCCTTCAAAGATCGTCTCCCAAAAGCGTTTACGCTGAGCACCGGTGCTTAGCGTTTGTTTGACTTGATCACGAAACTTTTGCGCGAGTTGTGCCAGCTTGCCGTAACGGGTCGGGATCCACGATTCTAATTTTGCCCGGATTAAGCGCGCGAGTACCGGTGCTTGTCCGGCCGAACTAATGGCAATGGTAAGTGGCGCGCGGTCAACAATCGCCGGAGTAATAAACGAACACAGCGGTTGCTGATCAACTACGTTAACAAAAATATGGTTGCGTTCGGCATCACGAAAAACCGCTTGGTTTACCGCTTGATTGTTGGTCGCCGCGATCACGAGATGAACCGCAGTTATGTCGTGCTCGTGGTATGGGCGCTGATGAACGCGAATGCGCTGTTCGCCGTTGGCATCAAGCTGAAGCTGTTGTTGAACAGCGGTGCCGATATGCGGAGCAACGATTGTTACACTGGCGCCTGCTTGATAAAGCAAGTCGAGTTTACGAGCTGCGACCTCACCGGCGCCCACCAGTAATACACGTCGATTTTTTAGTTGGGTAAATATGGGAAAATAGTCCATTGCACTTGCCGATCAGTATTCGTTGGATCGATTGTGCCGCGTGCTCGATATTTGAACAAATAACGGCTGGCAATGGTGTTATATGTATTTGGCTATAAGCGCCGATAACCGCTCGGCTATCACTCCATGGCGGCTAAGGCTGGTCCTCTGGCGGTTTGTCTGAATAGTGGACGCGCCCTTTATCATCAACCCAGCGATACACCTTTGAGTCTTTAAGGGTTTGCTCGTTGGTTTCAATCAGTCCATGCTCAACCGCCTGCGCCTTAAGCTGCGCCGAGTAGTTAAGTGCTTCGGCAGACATTAGGCGTTCAAACAACTGAGTCAGTTTTTCGGAATTTAATACCGCAAGCACTTGTCCGCTTTGCAGTAACTGCTGCAGTTCCGGATCGCGCAGTAGCGCTTGGGTGGTGGGATCATTTTGCGCGAATTGTGCGCGCGCCCACATGTCGCGAACTTTCTCCGCTAATACTCGTGGAACATCAGTGCTATTGGCATCAGCCAGCAAGTTATCTTGCAAAGCCTGAAAGTTACTCTGGGCCAGCAACTGTTTAAAAGCTGGTAAGTTGATAAGTTCATCGATATCGCCGCGATTTAACACCGCCTGATTGCGCGGATTTAAAAACAACTCGCGAAATTCAGAACTGTTGCTGAGCTGTCGCACATGGCCGATGGTCACTTCCGGAGCGCGCATTAATTGCGACGTTATATTCGCGAGTTCCGGCTCATCGGTGGTTGCATTCACAGCACCTGCGACAATACTGGCGATAAACTCCCGCGACCACTTTTCCAATTGGTTGAGATCATCACCGGCTTTGAGCAATTCCGCTTCGGTGTACGGCTGTGGTGTTATCACTTGACGCAATGTTGAGACAAACCAAATGGACAAAAAGCCAATGAATACTCCAATGACAACGCCTACGGCTGCACCGCCAAAACGATTAATTGCCGAGAGTTTATCTTGTCCTTTTAACCAATATTTGTGTAGTAACGACAGTAATAAGTCGGCGACCATGCTAATTACGATAAATACGCTGATTGCAGCAATGATATAGCCGAGTAATCCATTAAGCCCGGTGCTGTCATTGAGCTTCTCGGCCACAATAGGGGCGAGAAAAAAAGTGCCAACATAAGCAATCACTAGACCGAGCAAACGGAATAAAAACTTGTACAAGCCTTTACGGTAGCCTTGAATGAGAAAATATAAAATGCTGACAACTAATAATATTGTGGCTAACATGACGAGCTCTCAATGCTTGGGCAAACGATAATAGTTGCTAATATCCTAGCAAAGTTCCTGCAGAGGTGAAATCCTTGTTATTCTGGCGCTTGCTTAAACACCTATACTGACCGATAAGTGTGGCACACAGTAGTATGATCAAGACATTTATATTTGAATTTATCCAGTTTGGCTTAAAGCAAGCCTACGCCTGTTTATTCGGTGGTTTTTTGCTGCTGGTTATGGTGGTGACCAAATATTGGTATCCGCTGGAATCCTTGCATCGTTATGACTTTATTTTTCTCGCCGCGATCGTATTTCAGTTATTTTTGTTACTGTTTAAGCTCGAGACTTGGCGTGAATCTTTAGTAATTGTTGTGTTCCATGTCGTGGCAACTATTATGGAGTTATTTAAAACATCCGATGCCATTGGCTCATGGTATTACCCCGAAGCCTATTATTTTGGTATTGCGAATGTACCGCTGTTTACCGGGTTTATGTACAGTGCGGTGGGGAGCTATTTGACGCGCGTGTGGCGAATTTTTGACTTTCGGTTTTCTTATTATCCTGCGAAATACTTAACCGTTATTCTGGTGACCTTAATTTATTTGAACTTCTTTACTCATCACTTTATCTGGGATATTCGGTGGTGGTTACTTGGCTTTACCGTCGTGCTATTTTTTCGTACCCAAATCTATTTTAAAGTCGCAACTGAGTATCGTTCGATGCCGTTATTATTCGGTTGGTTTTTAGTTGCTTTGTTTATCTGGTTTGCTGAGAATGTCGCGACCTTTGTTGATATCTGGCATTATCCGGAGCAAGCGGAGGTATGGCAGTTAGTGTCGTTAGCGAAACTAAGCTCTTGGTATTTGTTGATGTTGCTGAGCTTTGTTTTAGTCTCATTTGTTAATCCGGTACGGGTGGGATCACCGAAGAATAAGGCTGTCTGAAGCGAAAATTGTATTCGCGTCGAATATCAGTATAATGAGATAAGTGCTCGCCTATTTTCTTTTGCGGCACTTAGCCTACAAGCTTAGTTTAAACATGGAAAGACTACTGAATACGGATATTTAGTAGTAAGCACTATTTATGGATTTTTGATTATTATTTGAGCGAAAGGACTGTTGTCGTTTTACATACTCTTTGTGGTCGAAACGCGTCGCTGATAGAGCATTGAGCGAGCGTCGTTACAGCGCATTAGTGCTGACGATAGAGTATGCCATTACTATTAGCACACGCCTTGGTGGGCGAGCCTTCGCGCAGATATTAATACCCAATATTATCGACAATAATAGGAACGTCAATCATGCGCCTGACTAATCGAGCTGTGCACCGGCATAGTATGCGACCTTCGTTTATTCGAACCGTGGCTCTACTGAGTAGCTTATTGTTAACATCGGTGAGCAATGCATCCACGTTATTTTTTGATGACTTTGAAGCGGGTTTGGGAAACTGGAGTAATGTGACTCAAGATGACAATCGCGATTGGTCGCGAGATGCTGATGGTACCCCTTCGAGTGGCACTGGCCCACTAACGGGTGCACAGGGTTCGCGTTATTATGTGTACCTAGAAACCTCCGGTGGTGCGGCTTATTACTCGGGTGATCGAGCGATCCTAATGGGACCGGTGCTGCCTTCTTCCAATGTCTTATTGTCGTTTGACTATCATATGTTCGGCGGCAATATGGGAACACTGGCGGTGGATATTCTCAGTAATGGTGCTTGGGTTAACGATATCTGGCAAATCACCGGACAGCAACAATCGGTGCAAAGCGAAGGTTATCGTCGAGCAGAAATCGACCTATCGATGTTTAATGCTTCGCAAGTACGGTTGCGGGCTACCGCGGCGGGAGGTTTCCGCGGCGATATGGCGTTGGATAATATTCAGATTGAAACGTTGGATCTTGGACCCGTTGCGCCCAAGTTCACTTTGATCCCGTTGGTCAAATCGAGTGCGTATCCTGAGCAAGCCTACCAAGATTCACTGGCTAATGATGTAATCGATGCGAACGGAGACACGGTTAGTTTTAGCAAAGTTTCTGGCCCAGATTGGTTAACTGTAGCGAGCAATGGCGACTTATCTGGAGTACCTACCGCTGCCGCAGTCGGTGATAATAAATTTGTTATTGAAGCATCTGATGGCCAGTTAACTGCCGAAGAGGAGTTAACCATTACGGTGCTTGATGCATCGGAACCCTTTCCGGTATTAATTGAAGATTTTGAATCGACATCAAGCCCCTGGATTAACGCGCCAATGGATGATAGTGATTGGTTGCGCGATAGTAACGGTACGCCTTCATCTGGTACTGGACCGCTGACTGGCGCCGATAACAGTGCTTTCTATTACTTTTTTGAAACCTCTTCTGGTTATGCCATTAATGCGGGCGATGAAGCGCACTTAATCAGTCCGTTACTGGATAAAGAGCAGCTAATTTTTAAGTTTCAATATCATATGTTCGGAACTGAAATTGGAACTTTAGCGGTTGATGTACAGAGCAATGGTACTTGGATCTTTGATGTATGGCAGCAAACTGGACAACAACAAAACACTCAAGATCAGCCTTACGCTCAAGCCGAAATTGATTTGACGAATTACCGAGTTGAGCATATTCGGATCCGGGCGGTGGCTGTTGGCGGCTTTCGCGGTGATATCGCAATTGATAAGTTACAAATATTGCAATTGCCAGAGCAAGATCCTGACGATGACAATGATGGTGTTTCGAATGCAAACGACCTTTGTCCTAATACGCCCATTGGCGCAAGTGTCGATGAAAGTGGCTGCGCCGCGTCACAGCGCGACAGTGATAACGATGGCGTAGTCGATAGTCTTGATGCGTTCCCGTTTGATCCATCGGAGACCGTCGATAGTGATGGTGACGGAGTTGGTAACAATGCCGATGACGACGACGATAATGATGGCGTCGCCGATACTCAAGATGCGTTTCCGCTCGATCCCAATGAGTCACTCGATAATGACAATGACGGTATTGGCAATAATGCTGATCCCGATGACGACAATGATGGCGTAAATGATTTATTAGATGCATTTCCATTTGATCCCGCGGAGAGTTTGGATTCCGATGGCGATGGTATTGGGAATAACACCGACGCTGATGACGATAACGATGGTACCGCGGATCAAGATGATGCGTTCCCATTGGATCCCAGCGAGTCGATTGATTCAGACAGCGATGGTATTGGTAACAATGCAGATAACGATGATGATAACGATGGTGTGATTGACAGCAACGATGCGTTCCCATTCGATGCGAATGAATCGGTTGATACGGATAATGACGGCATTGGTAATAACGCTGATTTGGATGATGACAGCGATGGTCTTTCCGATAGCGAAGAAACCCAAACTTACGGAACGGATCCTCTTTCAGCCGACACTGATCAAGATGGTATGAGTGATGGCTATGAAATCTTGCACCGTTTGTTACCTTTAGTGAATGATGCAAACGGAGACAACGACAATGATGGGGTAAGCAATCTTGATGAGTTTACTCTTAATACTGATCCGTCATCGCCGGTAATTGACTTAACTTCGCCAGTTGCTCAGGTAACCGATGCGTCAGCAAAAACCGTTATTAACGTTACTTTTTCGGAAGCTATTGCCATTAGCTCGGTAAATGAATACAGTTTTATCGTCAATGACGGTATTACCGATATTGGTGGTGATATCACGGCAAACGGCAACCTACTAACATTTACACCGACCAATCGGTTAACTTCAAATCAAACCTATCAAGTAACGCTGACGCAAGCGATCAGCGACTTATCGGGTAATACAATGCTCGATGCTTATGTGTTTGAATTTACAACGCAGCCAAGCTATTCCGTGAGCGGTCAAGTAACGTTTGCTGACAATAGCCTTGACGATGTTCGTTTAGTGCTAAGTGATGGTGCAATCGATACTGAGTTAACCAGTGAAGATGGAACCTTTACTTTTGCAAATGTCGAGAACGGCCAATATACGATATCGGCCGAAAAACTTGGTTATTTGTTTACGCCTGAAAATTTAATGATCACGGTTGCCGATGAGGCATTAACCTCAATTAATTTTAGCGCGCAAACAGTACCCGTGGTGAACGTTCCGGTGGACTATCCGACAATTCAGGCGGCCATTGATAATGCCTTACCTGGCGCGGTAGTGATGGTAGCCGATGGCGATTACTCGGAAAACTTGACCATCGCGAAACCTCTCACGCTGCGCTCAGTGAATGGTGCCGCTGTTACAAAGATCCAAGCCGCTGATTACGCTCGCCGCGTTATTAATGTCTCGGCACCGAATGTCACCATTGATGGTTTTGATTTATTTGGCTCATATTATTACTCCGCAATTCGTTTTGCGCCGGGTTCGCATAATGGTCAAGTATTGAATAACTTGTGTGGTTATGACGATGCGCACCGGAATCATAGTGGCTTATTGGTGAATGACAGCGATAATCTATTAATTGCTGGTAACGTTTGTCGCCATTGGGGACAAAAAGGCATTGAAGTTTCCAATAGTGAAAATACGGTTATTCGCGATAATCAAATATCCGATCAATCAATGGAAGCTATTTATGTTAAAGATTGTCGTAACTGTACCGTCAGTGACAATCAGGTGAGCTTAAGTCGCAATGGCATCCGTGTGTACTCGGGTAGTGATAATCTCTTGAGCGGTAATAGTGCTACAGAGAATAATCAAAATGGTATTCATCTAGATACCGTCGGTGCCATTAGTCGCTTGCAAAATAATGTGACTAATAATAACCAAGAAGTGGGTATTTATATTGAAAGCAGTGGCACAGTGGAACTCGAAAATAATCAAGCGAATCAGAATGATATTTCGGGTATTGTGCTGTTTAAATCGCCGGGCGGACTCGTCAGTGCTAACGAAGCAAATAATAACAGTTACTATGGTCTTTATCTTAACAACAGCGATAATTTATTTGTGGAAGCGAATAAATTAGAGAGCAACCGAGACACTGGTCTTGGTCTTAATTATGCAAACTTCAATGTATTGGTGCGTAATGAGGTCTTTTATAACGACAAGAATGGTGTTCGGTTTTACAGTTCAAATGATAATGAACTATCGGAGAATCACGTTAGAACAAAAGTCACCGGTATGGTTATTGATACGTTGGAGTTAGTTAATTCATCGAATAACTATATTTATTTGAATCAGTTTGTCCATAATGCAAGTGGTCCCAGCATTGCCTCGAATAATGGCTCGGTAAATATTTGGTATTCGCCCAGTGTCATCGATTATATTTATGCCGGTCAAAGTCACCAAGGTTATCTAGGGAATTATTTCTCGCATCAAAGTCGCACAGATAGTAATAATGATGGGGTAAATGATAGTCCTTTGGTAATAATCGGCGATGAACCCGTGGCTGAATATACCTTGTTTGACTTATTAGAAAACTACCAGTTATTTTAATATTCTCGACTAAAGCCAACCTTTGGGTTGGCTTTTTTATTTCAGCGTAAATGATGAATAGTACTTTGAAAGGACTTAAAGATGAACCAAGAAAAATTATCCGCTCGAGCCATTGAGATTGCCGAGCTAATTATTAGTCAAAATTTTGCTCAAGCTTATCGGATATTAGCAGCCGATGCTCAAGACGATTTTACCCTTGATTCGTTCCAGCAGGCTTATCAGGAAATGGTCGCATATTTCTATGAAGATGGAGCAAAAGTCAACATCACATTAGGTGAGGTAATTCTTGAAGATCTCGGTGATGATGAAGTATCCGCTTTCGTTCCAGTATTGAGTAATAATCAACATGATGAATTTGAGGCGCTGACGATGCTAATTAATTCAGATTTTGACATTATCGAGTTTGATTTTGGTCGACCCTAATAAGTGCTATTTAAAAAAAGTAGAACCTTTATTTTCAAGAGGCAAGCTAGCTTGTCTCTAGCAAGTTATTTTCGCTAAGTTATTGATTTTTCGGCTATGAGTATTCTCATGTCGGTTTTTAATAAGGGGCTAAGCACTGTAAATTGACTCTTTAGATATACACTATTGACCTGTTAAATATTTAGCGCGGCGCACCGCCCGACGCATATTAAGGAACCAATATGTATTCTTTTCGAACATTAACTTGGCTAGTTTCATTCTTGCTCCTCAGTGGCTGCGTGACACTCTATCAACCGGTTCCGGAAGGTTATACCGGTACCATTGCCCAGGTAGCGGATAGTTACAATAACTTAACCAATTCTTATGCCGACTATTTTGAGTTGAATAAAGTTGATGGCAAAGCCATCAAAGGTTCATTCGCAGAAACGCGTAGTCGTAATTATGGCCGCGGTATGGCCTTTGATCCTTATATGGTATCTCGACCGTTGCCGACCAAAGAGCAAACGTTAACCTTGATTGCCTATCGGTTTTATTCGACGGATTTTGAAAGTATGTTATCTGATAACTATATGATTCGACATACCTTTACGTTTACACCAAAAGCCAATGAGCACTATCGCGTTAGTGGCGAAGTGACTAGCGAGCAGTCGTCAGTATGGCTGGAGGATTCTAAAGGCAACAAAATTGCCGGCAGCTACTTTTCTATCGATGCTGCAACACGTGAAGAGAACAACCGACTCGCGAGAGAGCAACGACAACAAGAAATTATTGCGAAAAACAAAGAAGAGCGTCGCAAGAAACGCGGCTTTTAATTCGCTTGTGATTAAGCTGATTATTAAGCCACTGATAAATTCAAAGCGGATGGTTGTAACCTGTAGTAAGCGATTAGCTCAAGGCAATAGGTCGATATTGCCTTGAGTTCTCCGGTTAACTAAAACCAAGTCTTCTTTTGACGATAGCTGTTCAGGCGAGCTTCAATTTCAGACGTATCGTAATTTAAATCCTCTGCATCATCTAACGCATCATCTTGATAGTCAACGGCTTCATCGAAGTTACCCATAGCCGCATAGGCCGCTGCAAGTATTTCATTCTTGGTTACCGAGTCGCGATAATTGTTCCATTTTATATGGTCTAAAATTTTTATCGCGCGTTTCGGATCGGCAATATCTTGGTACGCGGATGTTGCCAGCAACCAAGAAAAACGAATGGTAGCGGAAGCTGACAAGGTATCCGATTGTTCGAGATTATTTAGGTAAGATAAAGCCAGTAACTGACTTTCTCGCGTGGGTGTTTGTAAGGCTAATCCGGCTAAATACTCTTGCGCATCGAGTTGGCCATTCGCGGCGGCACGAGTGAGCCAAGCAAGACCTTTTTCTTTATCTTTACGGCAACCATTACCCATAATGAGGGAGTGGCCGAGTTTATACTGAGCCGGAGCGTAACCTTGTACAGCTGACTTTAAATACATTTCAGTCGGGTTAACGTTTGCGCTTAGCGAGTCTAACTTTTCGTGCCAATAACCAAGCAAAAACTGTGACTCGGCGTCGCCTTGCTGAGCTTTGCCGGCGAGTGCCTGATACTGTTCATCGGCGACCGTGAGCTCAAGACCCTGTAGCCTAAACTCAAGTGTATAACCTTGGTCGAGAGCAGTAGTCGGAGACCCGTTTTCATCCTTTAGCGTTTCGAAACGCCATTGGCGGATGCTGCGTAACGAATTTTCCACAAATGTGTCGCCAGGGAAGCTTTCGATAATACGAATGTTTCGCGGATTGCCTTTTTTGTCGATATCAAAACGAACACGAACCCAACCTTGAATCGATTTCAACGCTGCGCTCCTAGGATATTTCGGTTCGACAATTTTTACTGGTTCGACGCGGTTTTTCTTTCCCGCAACACTTTCAGTAACTAGCTCTGGATAAAGTTTGTTAATAATTTTTTGTGCGTTGTAGTTTGCCGAAAGTTCTTGGTAGGCCTTAGTGGCTAGTTCTATGTTCTCGATCTTATTCGCAATCAACTGGTGAATTTTCTTCTCGTCGGGCGTTGCGAGGTCGGACTCTGTTGCCAGTTTGGTCCAGGCGTATGCTTTATTAATGTCTTGTGCAACATGCTGGCCCTTAAAATACATAATGCCTAGGTTAAATTGCGAGCGCTTATCGCCAAGCTCGGCGAGCTTACTAAACTCTTCATAGGCTTTGCTGTATTGTTCTTGGTCATAAAAATTCAGAGCAGAATAAAAATCAGCCGTTGCAGTAAAACTGTAGAGGCCGAATGTTAACATGAGTATATATTTCATAATCAATTCCTGTTGGTCAGAATGACAATAGGTTTCCAGTACCCTTTAAAATATGCACTTTTCGTGCTGCCATGGTGTTACTCAAAATTGAAGTAACGGGTTTTTTAAATGTTGATGCTTTGGCCCGTATTGCATGACCATGGTATTCGCTAGACTCGTTCGAGCATCGATAACGTATTCATCACACAATGAGCAATAATCAGTGGCCATAAATTACGGCCAAATGCCACGTAACCAATGCCCATGGCCAAGCCAATCAAGGCAACCGAGATTGAGCGTTCGGAAATATCATAAGAGTGACGAAAGCCGAATAACATGGCCTGTATTAGTACTGCAGAAACGGTTGCAAACCATGTACAAGACAACGCTCGTTCAATCCAATTGATCAGAAAGCCTCGATCCAGTATTTCTTCTAAAGCCGACTGCAGCCAAATAAAAGGGATAATACTAAAAAATAGCAGCCAGTTGTTATTTAATTCACCAAATTTTGCCGACGCATTTGCATTGGACTGATCGGCGCTCAAACCCAGTGCCATATTATCCTTTGCGATCTCAAATACAATAATAGAAGCAATACTAAAACCAATTATAAAAACGGTTGCAATCGCAGCTTGTCGATAACTTGTTGGGAGTGACAGCCCAATATCGCGCCAACGGGTCTTGCGAAATTTTAAAATAATTGTTGCCGTTATTAAGGTACTAAGCGACCAAAATAGACCATTAGTAATGAAGTTGAAATTAGAAAAATAAATTTCTCGAATTAAAAACATCACCGTAATATAAAGTGCGAGATCAATTAAGTAAGTTAAGTTTTTTAAAACGGAGTTTTGCTCTTTGAGCGGAGAACGCTCGAAATTAGTATCCGTCATTTTTATTATGTCCTTGCCCAGTTTTGCGTTAAGCGGTTTTTGTCATAACTTTCTAGATGTCACAACCAATTAACCGGTGCGAATACTCCAAGTAATGCAGGGACTCTAGTCGATGTCGATAATAATTTATTACATTGATTATCCGCTTAGCTCTATACCGCCAACTTTTTCAGATACCTTACGTTATCGAATAGTAATTTTTTCCAGTTGTTCTGGCTTTATAGGTTTAACGAAAGCTGCTACCGGTAGTCTTAGAGACTTGCCGCTTTCTCGCGCGGGTCGATGTCATTCAGTTTTCAAAGCATGATAAGTGGGTTGAACTTCGAATAAAACTATAACCTTTTAAAATGTAAGGGTACTGTATAAGCGTTTAAATTCGCTATTCATACTTGTGAAAATGCTGCGCTGCATATATAATTTTCAGAAATTTCTGAAAGTTCAGATTGATACGTGTTTGCTGTTTAAGGAGTTGCGATGAAAGTTGCCAGTGAAATTGAATCATTTGTCGTCCACTTTGGTGAAATGGGCAGCCGCTGGGGCTTTAACCGCACCGTCGGTCAAATGTTAGCGCTGATTGTGCTCTCGGAGCAGCCTCTTAATGCGGAACAGATTGCTGAGATGCTCGGCGTTTCGCGCGGCAATGTCAGTATGGGACTCAAAGAGCTGCAATCTTGGCAGCTGATCCGCACCCAGCCGCAACCGGGCGATCGTAAAGACTATTTTAAACCCGCTGGTTCCATTTGGGAGCTAGCGCTGCAAGTACTGGCCGAGCGCCGCAAGCGCGAAGTCGAACCGACTTTGTCGTTATTACGCAGCGAATTGATGAACGCCGATAATGTACCTGAACAACAATACGCGCAGCAAAAAATGCAAGAAATTCATGATCTCATCGAGCTGTTTTCGCGCTGGTTTGATGATGTGAATAAGATGAATCCGGAGAGCCTAAAGACACTACTCAAGTTAGGTTCTGGTGTCGGTAAAGTGCTCGGCATGAAAGATCGACTCATCGCGAAATCCTAGTGACCTTAAAAACAGGAGTGACAAGCCGTGGACCTGGTTAATGAATCCACACTGATGTTGTCGCGGATCCAGTTTGCGTTAAATATCAGTTTCCATATTTTATTTCCAACCATCACTATTGCACTGGCGTGGTTTTTGTTTTACGTCAAAGTTCGTCATCACACATCGCGGCATCCTGTATGGATGCGTATCTATCGTTTTTGGGTCAAGGTGTTTGCGTTGACTTTTGCTGTGGGGGTGGTGAGCGGCATCACTATGTCATTTCAATTTGGCACCAACTGGCCAGGTTTTATGGAAAAGGTCGGCAATATTGCTGGGCCGTTGTTAGGTTATGAGGTGTTAACCGCATTTTTTATGGAAGCCACTTTTCTTGGCGCTATGCTGTTCGGTATTAAACGCTTACCACCGTGGTTTCATACTTTGGCAACCTTTCTGGTAGCGGTAGGTACTTCGTTATCGGCGTTTTGGATTTTGGCATTAAACTCCTGGATGCAAACACCACAAGGGTTTGAAATGATTGATGGTGTGGCCCACCCAACCGATTGGTGGGCAATTATTTTTAATCCATCGTTTCCTTATCGTCTCGGGCATATGTTATTGGCATCGGGATTAACCGCTAGTTTTTTAGTGGCGGGTATTTCAATGTATCGGATTAAACAAGGCGATGAAAAGCGAGCGCCTAAGATTGCACTTAGAATTGCGTTATTCAGCGCTGCGGTCTTGATCCCAATACAAATATTCGTTGGCGATCTCCATGGTTTGAATACCTTTAAACACCAACCGCAAAAAGTGGCGGCTATGGAAGGTGTATGGGAAACCCAACAAGGCGCGCCTTTGTTATTATTCGCTGTTCCCGATGAAGAGGCGCGCACGAATCACTTTGCGATTGCTATTCCAAATTTAGCCAGTTTGATCCTAACCCACGATAGCCAAGGTACCATTCAAGGCTTGAATGAATTTAAAGGTGAACATCCTCCGGTTAAACCGATATTTTATGGCTTTAGAATTATGATTGGTGTTGGTCTGTTGATGCTATTAGTGAGCTGGTGGGCAACCTTGATTATTCTGCGCCGCAAAGCGCTTCCAAAATGGTTGCAAACGACCATAGTCTGGATGACCTTTTCCGGTTGGATTGCCACACTGGCGGGTTGGTATGTCACTGAGATAGGGCGCCAACCGTATTTAGTATCCGGTGTGTTGACGACAGCGGAGGCCGCTACCAATATTGCGCCGAGTAATGTCGGAATTTCACTTGCGCTGTATGCGCTGGTGTATGGCATTTTATTAGTGGCGTATATTCAAACGCTGTTTTATATGGCGCGAAAGTCAGTGGCCGTAGAAGAGTTCGCTACGTTGGACGAAACTTGGAAGCAACAAAGCATACAACCAAGCGAGGTGGTTGCATCATGATGGCTGAATATTTACCGACGATTTTTCTATTGTTGATGGGCGTTGCGGTTTTGATGTATGCCGTGTTGGATGGCTTTGATCTCGGAATTGGCATGATGTTACCAGCCGATAACCGCGAGCACCGGGATCAAATGATTGCATCGATTGGTCCATTTTGGGATGCAAATGAAACTTGGCTAGTGCTGGCGGTTGGTATTTTACTGATTGCCTTTCCGGCTGCACATAACCTTGTGCTGCGTGAACTTTATTTACCGACTGCCGTGATGCTGGTCGCGTTAATCTTACGCGGCGTGGCGTTTGATTTCCGCGCAAAAGCCGTCACGCGCTACAAGGCCACATGGGATAAAGTCTTTCAGTACGGCTCGCTCACTGCGTCACTGGCGCAGGGGTTTATGTTAGGACTCTATGTGTGCAGTTTTCAATGGAGTCTGCTTACGGTTGGCTTCTCGTGTCTAACTGCAGTCGGAGCTGCTGCGGCCTATCGTTACATTGGAGGGGCGTGGTTAGTATTAAAAACGACCGGCGAACTACAGCAATTTGCTGCGCGCAAATCACGGCAAGCGGGCTGGGCGATGGCAGTATCGTTTGTCGCCATTTGTATTGTGAACCCGCTGTTAAATCCGAGTGTTGCCGAACGCTGGTTTTCAATGCCTGGCGCATTGGTGGTCATGCTGATCCCAATGATGTGTGGACTGATCTGGATAATCGTGGATCAGTACTTGCGTTATGTTCCCCTAAAAGACGATAAAGCCTGCTGGGTTCCCTTTTTAGGTGCAGCGGCAATTTTTACTTTGTGTTTAGTCGGGTTTGCCTACAGTTACTATCCCTATGTTATTCCCAATCGCATAACGGCAGAAGAAGCGGCCAGTGCGACCGCCTCATTGCAGTTTGTTTTTTACGGTGTTGTGGTCGTGTTGCCGGTCATTTTAGCCTACACATTTTTGTCGTATCGGATCTTTAAGGGCAAAACCACCGAACTTAATTATTATTAGTGGTTAAGGCGATGGTGTCACTTGGGCATCATCGTCGTTAATTGATTGTGATGAGTGGTTCATCGAACAATTGTATCAATTCAATTAGTTTTCTCGTCTGGATTGTTTAATGCAACTGGCGTAAACTTCAGCTACTGTTTTCGCCACTCGCAAAATCTAATATGTCTCAAACGCGACAACCGTTTCACCTGTTAATGTTAATGGCGATTGTCATGCCATTGGCATTTGCGAGCTGGATGACTTTACTGAATAATTTTTCCATTGATGTCGCAGCATTTAATGGACAAGACATCGGCTTACTGCAAAGTATTCGTGAAGTACCTGGGTTTTTGGCGTTTACTGCTATTTTTATTTTAGCTTTGTTAAATGAGCAACGTTTTGCCATTTTAAGTTTGCTGTTACTTGCCGCAGGTGTTTTTGCCACACCGTTTTTTCCTTCGACAATCGGCTTGCTCGTGACGACTTTTTTAATGTCGACCGGCTTTCATTATTTTGAAACCCTAAATCAATCCTTAAAATGGCAATGGCTCGATAAAGACCAAGCAGCTCAGCAGATGGGACGATTGATTGCCATAGGCTCAATATGTTCGTTATCGGTGTATGGATTTATTTGGGTAGCCGATCACTTGCTCAACCTTTCCTACATGCAGATGTACCTAACCACTTCTGGTTTAGCTTTGCTGTTAGTGGGATATATGTGGCTGGCGTATCCCATCTTTCCGACCCCAGTTGAGCAACATAAAAAAATTATCTTACGCAAAGAGTATTGGTTGTATTACGCGCTCACATTTATGAGTGGCGCCCGCCGCCAAATATTTATGGTGTTTGCGGGTTTTATGATGGTCGAAAAGTTTGGCTATGATGTTGGTGATATTGCGCTACTGTATCTGGTTAATCATATGTTTAACTTTTTCTTCGCTGAGCGTATCGGTCGCTGGATTGGTCATGTCGGTGAGCGCAAAGCTTTGCTGTGCGAATACATTGGATTAATTTTAGTTTTTATCAGTTACGCGTTTGTTTCTGACCGTTTTATTGCCGCGGGCCTTTATATTGTCGATCATTTATTCTTTGCCCTAGCAATTGCGATTAAAACCTATTTTCAAAAAATTGCGGAGCCAAAAGACATGGCAGCCACCGCCGCCGTCAGTTTCACCATCAATCATATAGCCGCGGTGGTGATCCCGGTAACTTTTGGCATTATTTGGTTAACTTCACCGTCACTGGTATTTTTAATTGGTGCGGGTATGGCAGGCGTTTCGCTGGTGTTATCGCGGTTTATTCCGCGAGTGCCATCGCCGCAAAACCGAACCAGTGATTTTATTCAAGTCTCTGAGTATTCTAAATCAAATCCCTGATAGTTTTAGCCACCAGGACTTGCGTTTAGCTATCATCGCGCGTAAAAACATAGCGCCCTTGATGCACGGTTACATTGGGTGGGCGTTTATGCTGTTCGAAATGATCGTAACCTTGCTTTAAATTCTGCCAAAATGCGTACCAACGATGGTCTCTGTATCGAGCCATATTGATGCCCGACATGCGAAATGGAAACGCATGCACCCGAAAATACCTTTGGCCATTATTCAGTGCCGCTTGTGCGAGCGCGTAGATCTCCTCGATTTTTGCATCGGTCATTGCGTAGCACCCAATCGAGACGCAGTTGCCATGCACCATTAAGGCATCGCCGGTGCGCTGATGATAGCGATCGTATTGATTCGGAAAGCCTAAGTTGAAAGATAAGTGAAATCGCGACCAAGGATTCATGCGTCCAGCATTAACAAAGTAGAAGCCTTCGGGACTTTGGCCATCTCCTTGTGCGAGTTTTGGTCCAAGATCACCGGAGAAAGTGCAAATGGGATAGGTTCTAAACAACTTAAATTGGCCACTTGCGTCCTCTACCCAAACCTCTAGCTCGTCGGTTTCTTTAAATATTCGCATAAAAATAGCGGCGCCCAAGGATAACTGTTGTTCGGCCAGTGCTTGGGAGAGTGCGGGTGACACTTTTTTAATAGCGGCGGATGAACGCGGCGTTTCCGGTACTTTGGCCCACACCTGGTTGCTAGCTGCGGTGAGTAGCAACGCGCTTGCGAGGGTTATTTGATAGCAAAACTGCCTGAACAGATCAGGACGCATAGCGAGATCTCCGAGATTCTAAAGTTACAGCTGAATAAAGTATTTTGAAGACTATGACTAAGATAGCTCAATAGCGGCAAAGTTCCCGTTGGTCGGCACACAGCAATTGTCATTTTTCATGGAATAATTAGTCGCATAATTAGGGGGCGCTGGTTGGGTTTTACGATGCGTTCGCTTAGGTGCAGACCTTAATTTCCAAAAACTTTTAAACTCGCGAAAAATTGACTCTGACCCTAATTATCCTTTGTTTTTACTTTGCTCCTATCGTGCTGTTAAATATAACTTTGACCAGCGCTCAAAGAGTAAAGGTCGCTTATGTTATATTGAATAGCTTAAGCTACTATTGATTTTATGTTATATCAATTATCTTGCTGGCGAGTAATCAATTGATGTGGGTAGCTTAAAGTGTCTGGGTGGAATTTTAACACTATCTAAATTAAGGGGCTCGATGATAGTTCAAATGCAATTAAAACTTACTAGCCTAACTAATGTTGCCATTTTATTCATCCTTTTCTTGGTTCCACTTGCTTTTTCTAAAGCAGACTATTTGCGAACTCTCACAGTTGATCTTGCGCTTGAAGAGGTCGTTGGTCCGGTCAAACGGATAGAGTTTAAAGCAACTTCGGAGGCATCAGATAATTCACAATTAATAATTTCTGAATTCAATAAAGATGGCAACTTAATTTATCAACTCGACGAGCAGAATGTTGATGGAAGAAAATTTACTTATCAAGATACAATTACTCACAACGATGATCAGTCAAGGTTAATTAAATCTAAGGAACCTGATGGTAGTATTGTTGTAAAGAAAATGACCGTTGAAGGTGGTAAGCGTAATGGTCAGAAGATAATTGAAGAGACAAGAATTATTTCCTATAAAGTTGATGAGCAAGCGATTCTTGAAGAGCGAACTCACACACTTGATGCTCTTGCCTCTACACTTTCCAGTACTAGTCGTTACTCTATAATTAAGTCCGATAGTTCGAAAGAATTGTCTCATCAGCGCGTTGTGCAGATGGGAATATCACGTAACGGATCTGATGCTTCGATGAAAGTAGAGAGTATTGTAAATTTGCCATCGGATAAGCGCATGGTTCATCATGCCTATGATTTTTTAGTGATGGAACATGATGTCTATGGTAATTGGCTCAAACGTCAAGTCACAGTTCGCTCGAATATTGGTGATTCGACTAAGATAGTGAAGATGATGCACGAACGTGTGATAAGTTACTATTAGCGATAAAACGAGCAAACTACTGTTGAGACTTGCTTAGAAAGATAGGTAACCAACGAATAAGCTTAGAACGCACGCGTTTAAATGTTACTCGACCGAATTCTTTTGCAAAATCATATAGGCATGTTTGTCGGGAAAGTTTTCTTGTTCAAGATGAATGCATTGAACCGGTTGTTCAGCAAAAAATTTTAAATACCCCATAGTACCCAGCGATGAGTAATACATAGGAACGCCCATGGCTTCGTTGGTATGCTCTTCTAAACCTTCCGTAGCACCAAAAGAAAAGATAAAGATGCCGCCTGGCGTAAGGTGGGCAATGATTTTCGTTAGTACCGCTTCAATACTATCGAGTGGAATATGCCATAAGCTATCCCATGCAGTAATGAAGTCATAAGATTGCGGAAAAGTCCAAGTGACAATATCTGCGTGGAAAAACTTTTGTTGTGGCCGCGATTCACGGGCAATTGCCAGCATCGCTTCAGAAAGGTCGAGCCCTTCAACTCGATAGCCAGCGCCTGCAATTAGCTCGCTAATTCGATTGGTGGGACCACAACCAATATCCAGTGCCAGTTGTCCGTGTGGTTTAATATTTAAGGCTTTTTGATGTTGCTTGATGCCATTACGCATATCAAAGGCATCGGCCTGCCAAAGATGAGTAATTTTATCGTAGCTTTGCGCGACTTCGCGAGGGTTCATATCGGATTTAATGTTCATTAACGTTGAGTGCGTAAATGGTAAATCGCGTTATCGACCGCTCGCTCAAGAGAGAGTTTTGGACTGCGGTTTAATTCAAGGTTGATTAAACGCTCGGCTAAATTCACATCCCCTTGGCATAGTCGAATAAGTTCACGAATCGGTGTTTCCGATTGCATTCGAGACATAGGAGCACGATTTTTTAACCATACTAAAAACAGTACGATCACCACGAGAGCCAATAGATAAAAAGCCATCGTAAATTCCTTTACAGTAAAATATCCAATTCATTACCCAATCAGTTTACGTCATTTAGCGATAATAATGAATGTGAATTTGACAAATGTTTTACCTTGTCGCCATATTTAGTTGAACAACAATGACAATCATCTAGGCTGATTATTGAGCAAGAAGAGCGGTGATTTTTCAATGAACAGATTAACTAATCCTTAGGGCCAAGTATGCAACAGCTGTTTAATGGCAATATCGATATTTATTATGGTCAATTTTACATCGACGATATTGACGCAGAAGCCGATAGCGACAGCTTGGACAGTGATGTCGTCGACGATGATAGTTTGCTGGATGTCGACTCAGCATTTGCCCAGCAGCTAAATGGACTGTGTGGGGCGTGCCATCTCGGTAGGCTATTTTTTATCGCCGAGCCACAAGAAGGAGTTGCCCATGTGGCGGTTGAATTACATACCGAGGAACCACCTCTGTTGGAACATAGCGATGATGTGGTGGAATGTAGCTTTGCTGCTAGGTCAAATTCATTGCACTTATGCGAATGGGCGAATGAAGCCACTTATCCGCTAAGTTTGCCCCTCGGAGACTACATCTGCCGCTACAGTATTTGCGCCACAGACAGTGAGTATAAAGATGATGAAACGTGGCGACAGCCGCTTGCTGGGCAGCATTTTATTATTCAGTTTTGGCCGGGAAAATTAGCGCAAGATAGAATTGTGGTGGCGAACAGTCAAAAAGGCCATTATTGGCATAAGACTCTCGGCGTTACCCCTGAACATTAATACTTGCGCGGTTTATCCGCTGTTATACATGCCAACGGATGTATCAGCCTTGATGTTTACCGAGCGGCTTTAACCCCATTTTTTCTAGCAGGGCGTTTATGATTTTCCTGCTCACCTTGACCAGGCAGTCGTAGCCTAAGCGTAACGATTGTGAGAAACGGCCAAATAAGTGAGGTGTACTATGAATTTTTTGCGTACTTTAGTCATTGCGAGTGTTTTGTTTGCGTCATGTGCAACATTTGCCATTGAGCGACAAATGGCGCAGAACTGGTGTTGGGCAGCGTCAATTCAAGACGTTATGGCACAAGCTGGCTTGTATCAATCACAACCGCAAATTGCCGCACGCTTAGATGGTTGGCCGCGTAATCGTCCGGCGCATATCGGTGAAGTTGTAGGGTTATTGCAAAGTTATGGTTTTCGCGCTTGGCGCGCAGGGCGTCCCGGCTCTCCACAAGAGCTTTACCAATCGTTGGCAAGCGGTTGGAAGCTAATTGCTTTTGTGCGTCCTTCTAACGGACCAGTAGGGCACTTTATTGTTATCCAAGGCATCGATCCTTACACCCAAGGCATCATTATTTCCGATCCGTGGACCGGCCAAACCTATGTTTCACACCCCAATCAGTTATACAACAGCTGGCGCTGGGGAGATTCAGTCGTAGTTGGCACTCCCGGTTAAACTTAGCTCTCGGTCCTATCTTGACAAGTGTAGAGAAAGCGGTATATTAACCTCTACATTTGTCGATATAGAGGCCGCTATGCGTCTATCGGATTTTGAATTAGAGGTGATCCAGCTGTTTTGGCAGTATCCGCAGCTCTCTGCTCCGCAAGTTCATGAAATGCTGGGGACTGCGAAAGGGGTAACCTATTCCACCATTAAAACCATTATTGATCGGTTAGAGAAAAAACAAGCATTGGTACGCAGTGAGAAACAAGGACGGACCATTTTTTATCAAGCCAGTATTGCTTCTGATGCGGTTCGCAAGCCGGTTATTCAATCGCTTATCGAAAAGGTTTTTGGCGGTAAGCAACGCTCATTGATGGCACATTTAATTCGCGACGAAAAACTCAGTGCCGATGATCTCGATTACTTGCAGGATTTACTCGATGCGAAAAAGCGCAAGCTCATGAATGAGCAAGACGAGCGTTCATCATGAGTTATTGGGTAATCAACGTTGCCATCGCCTTGGTAACATTGCTGCTTACGCGTTATTTTGTTCAGGGCGATAGTCGATTTCGTCTGCACTTGGTGCTGCTTAGTCTAGTGGCTTGGCTAGTGCCTTGGCCGCTCCTGATCGAACCGTTCAGTCAGTGGCTGACGGCGCAGTCAGTGCTCGCTGATGAGGTTATTTTATTATGGGTCGGCCAGTCTAATCCGGCGCTAGCTGCACCGCTTACCGCTTGGTCTCTTTCTATTTCTGAAATAGCCGATAGATTGTTGGCTATTGCGATCGGCATCGGGGCGCTAGTCGCTGCAGTTGAGCTCACTCGATTCACCCGCACCAGTAAGAAGAATGCCGGTCACTATAAGTTTTCAATCAAACCGCGCCGTTTGCGCATACCACATCACATTCAAGTCGTTTTTTCTGCTACCGCCGAAACGGCAAATATGAGCGGCTGGTTAACTGTCACGATTGTGATCCCTGAACATTACTCGAAACAACAACAACAGTTGGCTCTGCACCATGAGTTTAATCATTTGCGCAATGGTGACTCGTATTGGTTGTTAGCCATTTTTATTGTGCAACGACTGTTTTGGTGGAATCCGTTAGTGTGGTTACAAGCTAACAGTGCTCGGCAGTTCTTGGAAATGCGTTGTGATGAACATTGCTTACAGCGTTTTGACCGCGATGACTATATAACAACCTTAGCGACTTTGTCATTGGCGCAAAAGCGTCATGCGGAAGCGGCACTCAGTATGCCGTTACCGGCCGGAAAAAGTTTACTCAGACTTAGAATGGAGAATTTAGCCGTGAATACTTATCAGCCTTGGAAGAAAACCTTTTCTGGATTTTTATTATTTGGCCTAACAGTAACAATGCTAACTGCCGCTGCGGTTAATTCAGCGGCGCCTAGCGCATCTAATTTAAAAGACGAAAAATTTTCTGAAAGCTACTTACTCAGCGAAGAACAAGCCGCTGCTGCTAACTTAACCAAATTACAATTGGTTTATCAGTTTGTCGCTAACGACAGTGATGATAAACGCTCCATTGAGGTATCATTTAAATCGGCGCGCGCTTTGGTTGAAAGGCTTTATCAATTATCTCGTGAATTGCCGGTCGATATTACTACTCGTACCGAGCAAGATACTCAAGTAATTAACTTAATTGTGCGCGACGAGTCGTCTCATGCTGAAATTGTAAAGTTATTTTCCGGAACGCAATTAGCGCCTCTACTTGACTCGACCGCTGCCAAAGAAGCTGCGTCGAATGATACTTTTGAGCTAGCGCTGGAGTTTCAAGTGGATCAAAAACCGGCGCGAAAGTTTTCGCTGGTGGTAGCAAACGGGCAGTGGGCTGAATTCAAAGACGAAGAGTTTCGAATTCAATTGCGACCAAGTCTCACTACTACTGAGCTCGGTAAGCGTGTACTGTTAGATGCCAAGTTATATAAGACGAATGTCGAAAAATCGGTACTGATCTCCGAACCGCAATTACTCACTATGCTCGATAGCGAAGCGGTGATTGAGGTTGGTGAGCGTGACAAACAGCAAAAATTCACCGGCTTCCGTTTAGCTATACTGCCGAGTGTTCAATAGCGCATTAGAGGGGTTGTTACAATTATATTTGAGGTTGAAACTGACTAAATATAAGAGTAATGATTTTTTAAATGATCATTCAGTTGTTTTTGTCGTTGAGTTACGGCAAGGTGATTTATCGCAAATGCGATTATTCATGTCGCTGATTTATTAAATAATCAACTCGGAGGCGTTTTGTCAAACTCTCAAGAAGCAAAGCTATATCGTATGGTAACTAGTGAACACACGTGTCCTTATGGTTTAAAAGCAAAATATTGGCTAGAGAGAAAAGGTTTCAGAGTTGTTGATAATCACTTAACAACGCGTGAAGAAACGGATGCGTTTAAAGCGCAATACAATGTTAAGACAACGCCGCAAATCTTTATCGATGGCGAGCGCATTGGTGGCTACGATGATCTAAGAGAGCATTTAGGGGATGCCGTTAAATCAGCTGGAGAAACATCTTATCGGCCGGTTTAGTTAACGGCGCAAAGTTGTAATTTGCGCCGCTTAAGTAGGTAGGCGGCGCTATTAACCAGAAAAATCCCAGTAGCCACCACAAGCGCCCAATTGCTCGTAAGCAATATCGGCAATAACCGCAATACCCATTAGATACTCAGTGATAAATTCAGCATTGTCGCCAATATTTAAATACACGCCATCACTGGCATTAGTAAACAGCAGGGTTTCTTCATATTCTTGGGTTGAGCGATTCCAGTGATAAAATCCATAACGGTAAGTGCCGGCATCAGCACATACAGTATCACTTACTTTCTCCAAAGTACTATCATCCAGAGTTAAGCTGCGCGTGACTAAGGCATCGAGATCAATCAGTGACACTACGCCGATGAGAGATTGATTGGGAAAATAATAATCTTCGAGTTCTTGTTGAGTATAACTGCCATCAAGGGTTAAGTTAGGCAGCTCAGAGTCCATCGCTTTTACAGCGGCACCGTCGCCGTTAATATAATAGGTTTTAAAGTCTTGACCGAAAGCACTATTGGTATATTGTACAAAAAATAAAAACAACTCTTGCTGTGGCTCATCACTGCTCTCAAAGCGACATCCGCTTAGTGGTAGTAATAGCGCCATTAGCACGCCGCCGAGAAGCCATTGTTTATTGAAATTACTGATTGCTGCTCGCATAAAATATTTCCTTGTGAGTATGGTTTACCTCG